>JAFTBL010000070.1 GCA_017455225.1 Oscillospiraceae bacterium | reverse complement strand
CAGCAGCGCGGCGCCCAGCGCCGTGGCGTCCGGCTGAGACGGAACCTCCACGGGAACGCCGGCGATGTCCGCCTGGAATTGCATCAAAAAGCCGTTGGCGGTCATGCCGCCGTCGGCCCGGATGACGGGCACGTCGCGGCCGCTTTGGCTGCGCATCAGCGAAAGGTTTTCGCCCACCTGATAGGCGATGCTCTCCAGCGTGGAGCGCACCAAGTGGGCGCGGGTGCTGCCGCCGGTGAGCCCTACCACAGTGCCCCGGGCGTACTGATCCCAATAGGGCGCCGCCAGACCGGAGAAGGCGGGCACGAAATACACGCCGCCGTTGTCCGGCACGGACTGCGCCAGCGTCTCCGTCTCCGCGGCGGAGGCGATCATCTGCATCTGGTTTTTCAGCCACTGCACCGCCGCGCCCGCCGTGTAGATCCCGGCGTCCAGCGCGTAGTGAGTCTGCCCGTCCAGCCGCCAGGCCACCGAGGTCAGCAATCGCCCGTCCTGCGCCGGCGGCCGGGGCCCGGCGTTCATCAGCAGGAAGCAGCCGGTGCCGTAGGTGACCTTGGCGTCGCCGGGCGCATAGCAGCCCTGCCCGTACAGCGCCGCCTGCTGATCCACGATCAGACCCCGCAGGGGCACGGCGGCACCGCCGGTGAGCCGTGGATCGGTGGCGCCGAAATCGCCGGCGCAGGGCACGATCTCCGGCAGGATGCTGCGGGGGACGCCTACCCACGCGAGAAGCTCCTCGTCCCATTGCCCGGTGTGGATGTTGCAGAGCATGGTGCGGGAAGCGGTGGCGGCGTCGGTCACATGACGCGCCCCGCCGGTCAGCCGCCAGATCAGCCAGCTGTCCAGCGTGCCGGCCAGGATACGGCCGGCGGCCACTCCCTCCCGGACGCCGGGCACGTGGTCCAGGATCCAGCGCAGCTTGGTGGCGGAAAAGTATGCGTCGGGGGTGAGGCCGGTCATTTCCCGGATCTGCCGGCCGTGAGAGGCGGCCAGCGCGTCCGCTTCGGCGGCGGTGCGCCGATCCTGCCACACGATGGCGGGGTACACCGGAGCCCCGGTCAGGCGGTCCCACATGAGGCAGGTCTCGCCCTGATTGTCAAGCCCGATGGCGCGCACCTGACGCCAACAGGCGCCTGCGGCCGCCAGCGCCTGCTGCGCCGCCCGCAGCAGAGAAGAAAGGATCTCCTCCGGGTCGTGCTCCACCCAGCCGGGGCGGGGATAGAGCTGGCGATGCTCGCTGTAGCCCCGCCCGACGGCGCGCAGCGATCCGTCCAGCAGCAGAGCGGTTTCACCGGTGGTGCCCTGATCCAACCCTAAATAGTATGTGCGCTCCATGGGTCCACCCCCCTCATTTACCAGCACAGTATACTACAAAAATGCCAAGATTGTCAACAACTATTCTGCAAAATGCGCTAATATTGGCAAAAAATTTGATAATATTGATAATATTAAGGCAAAGAAGAGGGATCGGGCGAACGGAAAAAAGGCGGACACGGGAGAAGAATATTGCTTGACAAACAAAGCCGATTGAGATATCATAATAATGTATATCTGATAATGCGCTTCATGCCGCCATTTGTCAGACCCGGCGGGCGGCATGACGTGAATCTTCTCGGCAAAAATTGAATTGAAAGGGAACAGCTGCATGAGAGAAAAGCATACGGCGGGATCGGATTACGAAATCGATCTTTTGCAACTTGCCAGAGCGCTGTGGCAGCACGTGCTGATCATTGCTGCTGCGTGCGTGGTGCTGGCGGCCGTCGGATATGGATACGGCAAGCTGATGATCACACCCAAGTACGAGGCCAGCGCGCTGATGTACGTGAACAACAGCCCGATTTCTCTGGGCGGAGCCAGCGTTACGTTCAGCGTCTCCCAGCTGTCGGCTGCCAGAAGCCTGGTGGACACGTACAGCGTGATCATGAAGACGCGGATGACCCTCAATTCCGTGATCCGTCAGACGGGCGTGAACTATTCCTACGAGGCTCTGTCCAAGATGGTGCGCGCCGAGTCGAAGGATGAGACGGAGATCTTTACCATCACCGTCACGTCTGCCGATCCGGAGGAGGCGGCCCTGCTGGCCAACTGCATTGCCGACACGCTGCCGGACAAGATCAGCGACGTGATGGAGGGCAGCAGCGTCAAGATCGTGGATCGCGCGGTGGTGCCGGTGCGCCCGGTCTCTCACGGCGCCCGCCAGTACGCCATGATCGGCTTTTTGCTGGGGCTGGTCATCAGCTGCGGCGTGGTAATTCTGGTGGAGCTGAACGACACTGTGATCCGTGACGAGGAGTACCTGATGCAGAACTACGACCTGCCGCTGCTGGGCGTGGTGCCCGATCTGCAGCAAAAGACGGAGCAGAGCAGCAGCCGTGCCGGTAAAACCGCAAAGGGAGGGGCGAAGAAATGAGCGCCATGAAGAAAAAGGCCCCCGATCAGAGCGGTACCCTTACGCTGCGTGAGCAGCGCGCGATGCTGTGTGAAAACATGAATTTTGCCGCGGCTGAGGCGTATAAGCACATCCGTACCAATCTGGTGTTTGCCCTGCCGGATCAGGAGAAATGCCGCATTGTCGGCGTGACCAGCTCCTTCCGCGGCGAAGGGAAAAGCACGACAGCCATCAACCTTGCTTACACGCTGGCGGAGACCGGCAAGATGGTATTGCTGATCGACGCGGATATGCGTATGCCCACGGTGGCCAAAAAGCTGGCAAGTACTGCCAAGCCCGGCCTGAGCAATGTGCTGGCGGGCTTCTGCACCGCGGATAAGGCCTGCAGCCCCTCATACCTCATCGATAACTGGCACATCATGCCCGCCGGCGATATCCCGCCCAACCCCTCGGAGCTGCTGGGCTCGGAACAGATGGGCAAGCTGATGCGGGAGCTGTCTGAGACCTACGACTTTATCGTGATGGATCTGCCGCCGGTGAACATCGTGGCGGATGCGCTGGCCGTTTCCCAGTGGATCAGCGGTATGGTGCTGGTGGTGCGCGCCGGGTATACCGACAAGCGGATGCTGACGGAGTGCATGCGCAATTTGAGCGTGCTGGGCAGCAAGCTGCTGGGCTTTGTGGTCGCGGATACCGCCCAGGCCAGCAAGCGCTACGGCACATATAAGTCCAAGTATTCCCGATATGACCGGTACAGCAAGTACAGCGCCTATGCTTACGGCGCCAAAAAGAGCGGCATCCGCGCGGAGACGAAGACAGTGGACACCGTGCGCCAAACGGTGGAGCAGGTCGTGAAGGAAAACACGCAGAAGAGCGAGTGAGGCGCTATGGTAGATTTCCACAGTCATGTGCTGCCCGGGATCGACGACGGCAGCGCCAATGCAGAGCAGAGTGCGGAAATGCTGCGCGCCCTTGCTGCGCAGAACGTTGACACTCTGGTTCTGACGCCCCACTTCTATGTGCAGGAGACGGATCCAGACGGGTTCCTGGCGCTGCGGGAGAAGGCCATGGAACGGCTGTCCCCGGTGCTGGAGGAGGGAATGCCCGCCCTGCGGCTCGGCGCGGAGGTGTACTATTTCCGGGGCATCGCCCATATGGAAAAGCTGCCCCTCCTTCGGCTGGAGGGCACGCGGATCCTGTTGCTGGAAATGCCCTTTGCACCGTGGACCAACGCCGAAGTGCGCGAGGTGGTCAGCATCTGTGAAAATCCCGCGTTCGTGGTGATGCTGGCTCATGTGGAGAGATATTTCAAGTACGCGCCTGCGGACGCGTGGGGCGCCCTGCACGCCGCCGGCGCGCTGATGCAGACCAACGCGACGTCGCTGCTTTCCTGGCGCACCCGGGGCAAGGTGTTGCGGATGATGATGCAGCGCAGGATCCAGGTGCTTGGAACGGATTGCCACAATATGTCGGATCGCCGGCCGAGAATGGACGAGGCGGTCAAGGTACTGGAAAAGCGTTTCGGTGAAGAGTACGTGCAAAGGCTCGTGCAGGATGGCAGCGATATTCTGGAGGAATTCAGCTTGTGAAAAAATGGGTTTTGATCGCTGCGGGCGTCGTATGCCTTACTGTTTGCGTGCTGCTGCTGACAAAGGCGTTTCCCGCAAAGGCGCCGGTGGAGGAGCCGCCGCTGGTGGAGCCTGAGGCGCCGGTGGAGGAGCTGCCGGAGGAGCCGGAAGAGCCGCCGTATACGAGCCCCATTGATTTCAAGGCCCTGCGGGAGAAGAACGAGGATATCTACGCATGGCTCACCGTGCCCGGCACGCGCATCACCTATCCCGTGCTCCAGCATCCCACGGAGCAGGAATTTTACATCGATCACGACGATGAAAAGCAATGGGCCCAGCCCGGCGCGCTGTTTACCCAATCCGCCTACAACGGCTTGACCTTTACAGATCCGGTGACCGTCATCTACGGGCACAGACAAAATGACGGATCCATGTTCGGCGATCTCCAGCCGCTCTATCTGGGCGACGCGGATTATTCCGGGATCAACGAAATGGTGATCTACCTGCCGGAGGCGGAGCTGCACTACCGTATTTTTGCGGCGGTGCCCCACAGCAACGAGCATATACTCTATATGTATGATTTTTCCGATGAAGCGGAGTATCAGACATTCCTGGATACCGTGTACGATCTGGACGACTACGCCGCAAACTACCGCATGGAGGACGCCGCCGAGCCCGGCGACCGGCTGCTGATTTTGGAAACATGTCTGCAGACCAACCGCCTGCGGCGGTTCCTGGTCATCGGAAAATTGACAGAAACCATTCCCACAACGTATATTGACGGCAGCGATGCCAGTTGATATAAACCTGCAGAAAGGATGATGCAGCATGAAAAAGACAATTGCAACCATCGTAGCGGTCATTCTGGTCGCTTGCCTGACCGTCCCGGCTTTCGCCGCCACGCAGGAAGTGGAGGCCGCCAACATCCCCAGCGCCCAGATCGGTGAGGGCAAGACCGTTGCCTCCGCCGACAGCGGTACCACCGTTTCGGAGAACAAGAACACTACCGCCAAGGAGTCCCTGGCTGAGGCCGTTGAACGCGAGAACAAGGCCGAGGGCATCGACGGCAAGGTGCTGTACGTGTTCGACGTGACATCTGACAGCAACACGGCAAAGGTCAAGTTTGCCATGCCCAGCGACAAGAAGTTTGCGTACTCGCTTGTCTTCAACAACGCTACCGGCAAGTGGGAGAAGATCGACGCCAGCTATGCTGACGGCACGCTGACCGCGACCTCTGCCAACGGCTGGTCGGCCGTGGCCGTTATCGTGACGAGCACCTCTTCCACCACCCCTGTCTCCCCCCAGACCGGTGAGACTACGCCCGCTGTTTACGTCGTGTGCGCCATGGTTCTGGCTGCCGCTGCCGCCGCGTTCTTCTTCAAGAGCAGAAAGGCTGCCTGAAAACCGAAACTCCCTGTAAAGAGGGATTGCCATGCGTGAAGAGAGAGTAAAACTCAAAATAATCGGCTTCATCATCTTGGCAATAGTGGCCGTGCTGGGCATTGCCGGCACAGCGGTGTATTTTCTGAATGACAGGCAGGGTCAGCGCCCAACTGACCCTGCCGTCATTTCGGGAGATGAAGACGACGAGCTCCTCCTCTACGAGGGGGGGTATTATCGGTTGCGCTCTGATTTGGACACCGTTTTACTCATGGGTGTGGACAAGACGGCGGAATACCACCACGTCGAGGGCGACAGTGTAAACCATCAGCAGGCGGATTTCCTGCTGCTGCTGGTGCTGGACAAGAAAAACCAGCGTTGTACACCGCTGCACATCAACCGCGATACCATGTGCGTGATCTGGCAGCTGGACGTGTTCGGCGACCCGCTGTCGCCGCTGAACGGGCAGATCACACTGGCTCACGCCTACGGCAGCGGCGGCAAGGACAGCTGCCGCAACGAGGTGCGGGCAGTATCCGAGCTGCTGTATGGGACGAAGATCGACAACTACGTGTCCGTGACCATGGACGCCGTGCCCGCCGTGAACGATCTGGTGGGAGGCGTGACCGTGACGGTGCTGGATGATTTCTCACAAGTCAGCGACGTGCTCCGACAGGGCGAGACCGTCACCTTGACGGGCGATCTGGCGCTGACGTATGTACGAAGCAGAATGTATGTGGGCGACACCACCAACACAAGCCGCATGGCGCGGCAGCAGCAGTACCTGAAGGCACTGCGGGAAAAGATGATGAAAGCCCGGCAGAAGGACGCCAACTTCAGCATGAAAGTGCTGGAGGCCGTGTCGGAGGGCATGGTGACGGATTGTTCCACCTATCGGCTGACCGAGCTGGCGGATGCGCTGACTGCCTATGAATTTGACGAGATCCAGATGATTGCCGGTGAAACGGTGCAGGGCGAGGAATTCATGGAATTCTACGCCGACGAGGACGCTCTGTACCGGCAGGTGATCGATCTGTTTTACGAGCAGGTGCAGAAATAGCGGCGATTGAACCAGACAAAAAAAGAAGCCCGCCGACAGGCGGGCTTCTTTTTTGCGTCCTTTCTGCTTACTCGGTCACGAAGGGCAGCAGAGCGATCTGACGGGCACGCTTGATGGCCTCGGTCAGCTGGCGCTGATGCATGGCGCAGGTGCCGGTGGTGCGGCGGGGCAGGATCTTGGAGCGCTCGCTGATGAAGCGGCGCAGCTTGGCGGAATCCTTGTAATCGATCCACTCCACCTTGTCCACGCAGAACTGGCAGACCTTTTTGCGCTTGCGGCTCACGCCGCGAGGAGCTTTATTATCGCGTTCCATAGCCATGGAAGTTTCCTCCTTCAATTAGAATATGGCTGATACGACGGAGCGTATCAGAAGGGCAGTTCGCCGTCTTCCTCTTCGATCTCAGCGAAGTCGGAGGAAGTGCCGCCCACGGGCGGAGCGTAACCGCCGCCGGGGGCGTTGTTGTAGCTGGGAGCGCCGCCGTAGCCGCCCTCCCGGTCGCCGTCGCCGTCGCGCCGACTGTCGCCGAAATAGACGTTGTCGGCCACGATCTCAATGGTGGTGCGCTTGTTTCCGTCCTTGTCGGTCCAGTCGCGGCTTTGCAGCCGACCCTCCACCACGGCCATCCGGCCCTTGGCAAAGTACTTGGACACAAATTCCGCGGTCTGGCGCCATGCGACCACATCGATCCACGTAGTGGTTCGTTCCCCACTTTGGGACTTGAAATCGCTGTCGCAGGCAAGGCGGAAAGACGTAACGGAAATGCCGCTCTGGGTGCGGCGCAACTCCGGATCTCGCACGAGACGACCCATGATTACAACTCTGTTCAGCATGATCCGTTCCCCCTTACTCGCCTCTGCAGACGATCATGGAACGCATGATGCCCTCGGTGATACCGAGGATACGATCCAGCTCCTTGGGGAACTCGGGGCCGCT
>JAFTBL010000069.1 GCA_017455225.1 Oscillospiraceae bacterium | reverse complement strand
TCAGGCCCGTGCCGGTGGCCACCACCGTGAAGGTGGCGGTGGCGCCCACGGGTCCGGTGAAGTCCGTGGGCTGGCCGGTGATGGCCAGGGCCGCGCCCACGTGGATGGCCGCCGCGTTGGAATACACCACGTCGCCGCTGCCGTCCGTCACCTTGCAGCGGAACTGCATGCCGTTCCGGTTGTTGGTCACCGCGATGCTCATGGTGGGGGTGTTGTAACCCGTGGTGGTGGTGGTGTACCACTTGCCGTCCTTCAGGGACTTGTACTGCCACTGATACGTCAGCCCCTCGCCCTGAGCTTCCACTGTGAAGTTGGCCGTTTCGCCGACGGCGCCGGTGTAGTCCTGGGGCTGACCCGTGATCTCCGGGCCGGTATGGGGTACGCCGGTGACCACGGTGGTCAGATCGATATACATGCTTTCGCCGCCCTCTGACTCATACTCCCGATACACTTCCGTCTCATACGTATCGCCGTAAACATAGGCTCCGAGCAGATACAAACAGGCGCTGATATCCAGTTCGGCGATGCTGTTGCCGTAGCAGGACAGCTGCCACATGCTCGGACTGCCCGAAAGGCTCAGGCTTGCCAGCCGGTTGTTCTGGCAATAGAGGTACATCAGACTGCCGTTGCTGCTCACGTCCAGCATTGTCAGCTGATTGTTGCTGCAGTACAGCCGCACGATATCCGGGCACTTGCTGGCATCCAGAGATGCCAGCCGGTTGTTGCTGCAGTCCAGGCCGAGCAGCTTCGTGTTTCTGCTGATATCCAGGGCCGTCAGTTGGTTGTTCTCGCAGCACAACCCTGTCAATTCCGTATTCCGGCTCACGTCCAGGCTTGTCAATTGGTTGTCGCCGCATTCCAGATCAACCAGCGCCGTGTTGGCGCTCACGTCCAGCGTTGTCAGCTGATTGTTGCAGCAGTACAGCCATTTCAGAGCCGTAAAATACTCCACGCCCTTCAGAGAGGTGATGTCCCGCTCTGAAACATTGATCTCATCCACCTGGGCGATCTCCGCTGTGCTCAGGGCACCGTTGCCATCCGTATCAAAATTCTCCGCCACGTAGCTGCGGAAATTGGCATCCGGGAAATGCGTCTCGTCAATGGCGATCTCGTCAACCACGGGCCCCTCGCCGTTGTAGTGGATGGTCGCAACGATCAGTCGTGCGTTGCCGGCAGCAGCGATCTGAATCTGGTTCCACTGGGCCTCCGCGCCGCCGTAGTACACGTCAGCCAGAGCGCTGCACACGGAGAATGCATTGGCGCGGATCTCCGTCACCGACGCGGGGATCGTCACATCGGCCAGGACGCTGCAGCTGCGGAACGCAAAGCTGTCGATCAGCGTGACGCCCTCGGGGATCACGATGCTGCCCAGCTTTTCGCAGCGGCTGAACGTGTGCCAGGGGATCTCCGTCAGATTGGCGGACAGAGTGACCTGCTCCAGCTTGCGGGAACCGGAAAACACATTTTTGCCCAGCACGGTGACGCTGTCGGGCATGGTCACCGTTTTCAGCAAAGCTGCGGTGTTGAAAGCGGCGTTCGCAATGGACGTGACGCCGTCGGGGATGGCATAGCTGTCGGCGGGCCGGCCGGCGGGATAGACGATCAATCGTGTTTGATCCTTACTGAACAGCACCCCGTCCAGAGATGAAAAGTCGGGGTTGTTTTCGCTGCAGTTGACGGCCGTCACGAAGCGGCTCTCACTGAGCGCCCACTCACCGATGGTACTGATGCTGGCGGGCAGATTGATCTCCGGCAGAGAGCGGAAATCCCGCAGGGCGCTGGGGCCCAGGGTGGTCACGCCCTCGGGGATGACCAGCTCCGTCAGGTAGCGGTTGGTATAAAACGCCGACTCGCCGATGGCGGTCACACCGGCTGGGATGGTATAGGACGTGTCGGGCCGCCCGGCGGGGTAGGTGACCAGCGTGGTCCCGTCCTTGCTGAAAAGGACGCCGTCCGCGGAGGCATACACGGCGTTGGCCGGATCGACGTTGAGCGCGGTGACCGTGCTGTAGCCAAAGGCGTTATGGGCGATGCTGGTCACACCGGCCGGGATATCGACGCTGTCCAGATGGGTGCAGCTGTAAAACGCACCGATCTCCAGAGCGGTCAGACTGTCCGGCAGGGAAACCGTTTCCACCGCACAGTCTTCAAAAGCACAGTGGCCGACGGTGGTCACACCTTCCTGAATGACGACACGGGTGATCTGATCCCGGTTTTCGTACCAGGGCGCATCGTCAACGCTGTAGTCGCTCATGGGCCCCGTGCCGGAAACGGTCAGCGTCCCCTGGTCGTCCAGCTCCCAGGTCAGGTTATCGCCGCAGGTGCCGGAGGCGGTCGTCTCCGCATAGGTGCCCACCGTCACGCAGGGGAGCAGCAGGCAGACACACAGCAGCAGGGCCAGCAGCTTTCTGATTCCTCTCATGCTTCGTCCTCGCTTTCCTGCCGGACGGCCGATCTCCGTCCGGCACAAAATCACACTGTTATTACAGCACGATAATTCCATCACGTAAGGAAAACCCGTTGCCACGGCACAAAATAAGGCACACCGCGCCGCGGTGTGCCTTACTCCGTATCGACAGTTTTTTCGCGTGTCAGCGCGGCGCCGGATTCTCTGGCTGCGGAGAGAACGATCCGCCCCGTTCACCTCTTGTATGTCGGCACCACCACGCCGGTCCAGGCGGCGGGATCGAAGCCGTTCTCCTCCAGCAGATGGACCTGCTCGGCCGGGAACAGGGCCAGGAACTCCTCCAGGGTGCCGATGTTCTCAAAGCCGATGGGGCCCCGGCGATAGTGCATGGGCACCGTGATGCGGGGCTGCACCTGGTCCGCCACCTGCCGGGCCGCGGCGGCGTCCACGGTGTAGGTGCCGCCCACGGGGATCAGCAGCACGTCGCAGCCGCGGAGAGCCCCGGCCTGCGCCGGCGTCAGCAGATGGCCCAGGTCGCCCAGGTGGACCACCGTCTGCCCCTCGGCGCGGAGGATGTGGACGGTGTTGGGGCCCCGCAGGGCGCCGCCCTGGTCGTCGTGGCAGGTGGCCAGCGTCTCCACTGTGAAGGGAGACGGGACGCCGCGCACCAGCTTGACGGCCTTGCGGCAGTTGTGGTCATAGTGCTCGTGGCTGCACAGCACCTCGTCGGCCTCCGCGCGCAGACGCGCGTAGCCGCGGACGTCGCCCCCGTAGGGGTCCAGCACGATGCGGTAGCCGCCCGACTCCACGCAGAAGCAGGCGTGGCCCAGCCATGTGATCTTCATAGAAACGCCTCCTTATTCCTGAATTGGATCTGCTTCCTCGGCGGGAAACAGCTCGCACATCAGTGCTTTCGCCTCCGGCATCCGGTCGGAGGCGACAAAGATCCGGAACCGCTCCTGCATCCCGGCCTTCAGGGCCAGCCCCGCGCCGAAAACGGGGATGGCGGCATACGGAATGCCGTTGTCTTGTAGGACCTCCTCCAGCACCCCGGCCCACATGGCTTCTTTTTCTGTCAAGAATGCGAAATCGCTGTCCACAGGCGATCCTCCTTCCGCTTCAAATCCTATGTGTATTATAGCACCGCACACGATTTAAAGCAACAGAGCAAATGCCCCGATGAAGCGGGTGTGCCGTAAAAACAGCACACCCGCCGGTTTGATTTGTTTACTTTTTGGCCTTGCTGTCCACCACGTCGCGCAGCAGAGCGGTGAAATCGGCCAGGGACATGGCGCCCAGGTCGCCGTCGGCGCGGTGGCGCGGGGAGACGGTGCCGTTCTCCATGTCGCGGTCGCCCACCACCACCATGTAGGGGATCTTCTCCATCTGGGCGTCGCGGATCTTGCGGCCGATCTTCTCGT
>JAFTBL010000068.1 GCA_017455225.1 Oscillospiraceae bacterium | reverse complement strand
CAGCGGCCTGGTGGCCGGCTACGTGGGTCAGACCGCACTGAAGACCCAGAAGGTGATCGACAAGGCCATGGGCGGCGTGCTGTTCGTGGACGAGGCCTATGCCCTGAACGGCCGCAGTGAGAACGACTTCGGGCAGGAGGCCATTGACACCCTGCTCAAGGCCATGGAGGATCACCGGGACGATCTGGTGGTCATCGTGGCAGGCTACACCGAGCTGATGGACAAGTTCATCCACTCCAACCCGGGGCTGGAGTCCCGGTTCAACCGTTTTCTGGAGTTTGCCGACTACTCCGCCGACGAGATGGTGGCCATATTCCACATGCAGTGCAAGAAGGGCTGCTATCAGCTGGCAGAGGGCACCGAGGAGCTGGTGCGGGACTACATCACCGAGGAGAACGGCGACCCGGAGACCTTCGGCAACGCCCGGGGCGTGCGCAACATTTTTGAGCACATCCTCGTCCAGCAGAACAACCGGCTGGCCAAGGCGGAGAACGTGACCCGGGAGGATCTGATGACCCTGACCCCCGACGACGTGCTCCACGCCCGGGGCAAGCTGGACTGAGGGACACCTCATCAGTCAACGCCGCCTGCCGGCGGCGTTGACAGCTTTTGCCCACCGCTGCGCCAACCGCGGGGGACACCTCATCCGGCACCGCCTTCGGCGGCGCCACCTTCCCCTCAAGGGGAAGGCTGTAGGGGGCGACGCGGCAGAACGCAGCATGGAAAATGCCGCCTTTTGCTTTAAAAGCAACGTGATCGACTGCGCCGGTCAGCAAACATATACTGTGGCTGAAGCTGATCGGGAGTTGTGGAGGGACGCGATGATAAAAATCGAAGAGATCCCCGTTGAAAGGATCAATGAGTATTGGAACATTCAGTTCCGGTATTTGGTCAACGATGGGATGATCACAACGGAAGAAGAGAAAGATTTTTTTCAAAGCCCGGAGTATCGAGACGTGCTGAAGGGCCATATGCTGCGCACACCGGACACCCTTCACATGGTTTATTTTGTCCGTGACGGTCTGAAGATCGGCGCATCACAATACTGTACCTTCAAAAGTGAGGACGGCAAGTGTTTTATTCTGGATTTCTGGGTCTTTCCCGCATACAGGGGGAACGGAACAGGCCATCAGTGCTTTCAGGCGTTATATGAGTACACGCAAAGCGACGGCGCGGTATACTATGCTTTGAATTATGCGAAAGAAGACTCCCGCAGGTTTTGGCTTTCGCTTGGTTTTACAGATAACGGAACGGATGAATATGGTTCTCCGCTGATGATAAGAAGAAGCTGAATTTCCGTTTGCCGGGCAGGTCTTTTGTTGTCTGCATTCATGACGGGCATCGGCTTTTCCCCCACACAAGATTCAGGATAGAAAACAGGCGTGACCGCAGCGGTCACGCCTGTTTTTTCAGCCCATCAAGAGGGTCGCTGCTCGACTGAAGGTATGGTTTTTGTGGAGCTTGCCCGTTATTTCAGGATGTACTGCAACGCAGCATTGTGCTTGACACCTCATCAGTCACCGCCGCCTGCCGGCGGCGGTGACAGCTCTTGCCCACCGCTGCGCCAGCCGCGGGGGACACCTCATCCGTCACGGCTTCGCCGTGACACCTTCCCCTCAAGGGGAAGGCTTTAGGGGGCGGAGCTTCGGGGATTTCCCCTCAAGGGGAAGGCTTTAGAGGGCGCCGCGGAAGAACACAGCATGGAAAATGCCGCCCGGGAGGGCGGCATTTTTGTTTCTTTCTGCGCAGCGGGCGGTTTATTCCACGATCACCGACACGCCGTCGGGGATCACGGTGACGGAGCCGTCCGGGCGGCCCAGCAGGGCGTCCGCCGCCGCCATGGCCTCCGCCACGGAGTGGGCGGGCGTCATGTGCAGCGAGCGCACCAGCTCGTCCGGCGCGTCGGACACGTAGACGATGCGGGCTCTTTGCAGCACGCGGATCATGATCTGGGCCTGCCACTGATCCGGCAGGGTGTGGCGCCGGTCGCGGCGGCAGATGGCCGCCATCAGCGCGTCCATGTCCTCCCCCGCCGCCAGCTCGCGGCAGAAGGCGGCGCCGCCGTGGCCGTCGTTGGAGCGGGCCAGCATGACGATCACGCCGCCGGGCCTGACGCACGCTTCCGCCGCCGTCATGCCCTTGACCGCCTGATAGATGTTCTGATCCAGCGGATAGCCGCCGTTGGTGGTGACCACGATGTCCGCCGGCGCGGACGGCACGCCGCACAGACCCGAGAGAAAGCGGCAGCCCGCCTCGTGAGCTGCCTCGGCGTCGCCCGCCACGGCGTGAAGGATCTCCTTGTGCTCGCCCAGCACCACGTTGAGGATGAAGGCAAGACCCGCCTTGCGGGCCGCCCACACCATGTCGGCGTGGATGGGATTGCCCTGCAGACGGCCGGCACGGGCATCGTCGTGGGCGATGAACTCGGCGCAGTGGTTGGCCAGCACCGTTTCACGCCCGGCCACGCCCGGCAGCACCGCCTTGCGCCCGCCGGAAAAGCCGGCAAAAAAGTGAGGCTCGATGAACCCCTCGCTCACCAGCAGATCCGCACGGCAGGCAAGCTCGTTCACCCAACACTCGCCGCCGGAGGGCAGCGTGCCCAGCAGGCACAGGGGTGAAGCGTCACAGTCGTGGACCACGATATGCTCCCGTGCGGCGATCTCCGGGCCGAATTTGGCCGCCAGCTCCTCCGCCGTGGTGCCGCGGTGGCAGCCGGTGGCGATGAGGATGGTGATCTCCGCCTTCGGATTGCCCCGGCGTATCTCACGCAGCAGCACCGGCATCAGGATCCGGCTGGGCACGGGACGGGTGTGGTCGCTGGCAATGACGGTGACGCGGCGCTTGCCCCGGCTCAGCTCACAAAGCGGCGGCGAGCCGATGGGGTGGGTCATGGCGCGCTCCACCAGCTCCTGCTCCCCGGCGCCGGGGACGTAGTCCGCCACCCGGGAACGCAGCACGGCCCGCAGTCGCTCCTGCGGCAGCTCCAGCGGCAGATGTTCTTTTCCGTAAGGCAATGGGATCTTGGGCATGGCCGGTTTCTCCCTTTCAGTTCTTCAGACTCTGGAGCGGCGCGGGGATGCGCCCGCCCCGGGCGATGAAATCGGCGGCGGAGGCACGGCGCACCGGCATCACCGGGGCGCTGCCCAGCAGACCGCCCATCTCCACCACGTCACCCACGTCCTTGCCCTCCACGGGGATGACGCGCACGGCGGTGGTCTTGCCGTTGACCATGCCGATGGCCGCCTCGTCGGCGATGATGGCGGCGACGGTCTCCGCCGGTGTGGTGCCCGGCACGGCGATCATATCAAGACCCACGGAGCAAACGCAGGTCATGGCCTCCAGCTTTTCAAGGCTCAGCACGCCGCTTTGCGCAGCAGCGATCATACCCTCGTCCTCGCTGACGGGAATGAAGGCGCCGCTCAGGCCGCCCACGTGGCCGGAGGCCATGACGCCACCCTTTTTCACCGCGTCGTTCAGCAGCGCCAACGCGGCGGTGGTGCCGTGGGTGCCGCAGGTCTCCAGTCCCATTTCCTCCAGGATCCGCGCCACACTGTCGCCCCGGGCGGGGGTGGGCGCCAGACTCAGATCCACGATACCGAAGGGCGTGTTCAGACGGCGGGAGGCCTCCCCCGCCACCATCTGCCCCATGCGGGTGATCTGAAACGCGGTCT
>JAFTBL010000067.1 GCA_017455225.1 Oscillospiraceae bacterium | reverse complement strand
GCGATCTCCAGACGCTGCCGCTGGCCGCCGGAGAGATCACGGCCGCCCTCGGTGATCCGGCCCTGATAGCCGCCGGGGCGAGCCATGATATCGTCGTGGATCTGCGCGTCCCGCGCCGCCAGAATGACCTCGAAATCCTCGATGGAGTCGTCCCACATTTTGATGTTGTTGGCGACGGTGTCGTCAAAGAGGATGACGTCCTGATCCACCACCGCCACGCTGCCGGTAAAGGCGGTGCGGTCGATCTGAGAGATCGGCCGGCCGTCAAAAAGGATCTCGCCGCTCCACGGCCGGTACGGGCCGGAGATCAGCTTGGCAACGGTGCTTTTGCCGCAGCCGGAGGCGCCCACAAGCGCCACTCTGCCCCCCGGCTTCACCTGCAGGGAAAAGTCCTCGATCAGCGGCGGAGCCAGCCGCGAATAGCCGAAGGTGACGTTTTTCAGCTCCACGGCGCCTGTCAGCTTGTCGTAGCTCTCCCCTTCGCGGACGGGCGTGTCGGTAAAGTACACGTCCTCCGGGTACTCCATCACGTCCTCCACCCGCTCCATCTGCGTGCGCATCTCCTGAATGGTCTGACCGGCGGTGACCATGGTCATGGCAGGGCTGAGGAAGGAGGCCAGAAAGCTCTGGAACGCCGTGACCATGCCCAGGGTGAACTGCCCCCGCATGCAAAGCCACACGCCCAGCACCAGCACCACGGCGTTGGCAAAGGTGGTGATGAACGAGGGGATCACCCCCAGATACTGGTTGAGCCGGGCATAGCGGGTGTTCTGTTCGTTGACGGACGCCTGAAAGCCGGCCCAGCGCCGGAAGTATCCGCTTTCCGCACCGCCGGCCTTGATGGTTTCGATCATGCGGATGCCGGACACGGTGGCCGACGCCAGCTTGCCCGCGTCCCGGGTCTGGACACGGGTGATGTTGATGCGCTTTTCCGAGATGATGCGGCTCATGATCACGTTGATGAGAATGCTGATCAGCCCCACCAGCGTCAAAAGCGGACTGTAACGCAGCATGACCACCAGATAGAACACCATCATCACGGCACTGAGCGCCAGCGGCGTCAGCGTATGCACCAGCGATTCCGCGATGGTGGCATTGGCGCCGTGCCGCGACAGAAGATCGCCCGCCGTGCGCTGGGAGAAAAATTCCATCGGCATCCTCAGTATCTTCCACACAAAGGTGCTGCTGCCGATGATGGCCATTTTCCCGTTGATCTTCAGCGCATAGATCACCCGCACCGCCGTGACAAACACCTGCAAAAAACTTACCCCCGTTACGAGGGCGATGAAGGGCATCAGAAGCTCTCCGTTTTCCCCGGTCAGCAGCCGATCCATGAAAAAGCGGGAAAAGGCTGGGCTGATGAGGGTGAACACATAGCCGATCACGCTGGTCAGCATCACGAAGGCCATGGCCGCGCCCGCGCCGGCAAGGCGCTTGCGGGCAAAGGCGAGGGTGCTGATCCTCCTGCCGTCCGGCACGAACTCCTCCGTGGGCGCAAAGGTCAGCACGATCCCGGTGAAGGCCCGGTCGAACTCCTCCATCGTCACCCGCAGGCTGCCCCGCGCCGGGTCGTTGAGATAGGCGTGGTTCCCGCGGAAGCCGCAGAGCACCACGAAATGGTTGAAATTCCAGTGGATGATGCACGGCAGCGTCCGAAGCTGTCTGACAGCCTCCAGACTCATGCGGTAGCCCTTGGCCTCCAGACGGTAGCTTCGGGCGGCCTTTATCATATTGCCGGCCTTGGAGCCGTCCCGCGATACGCCGCAGTCCACCCGCAGCTGCTCCAGCGGCACCCACTTGCCGTGGTAGGCAAGCACCATGGCAAGGCAGGCGGCGCCGCACTCCAGCGCCTCCCTCTGCATGACCACGGGCGCCTTTACCACCTTTTTGTCCCGCCCCGGGCGGGATCGCTGGTTGCTCATACGCTTCACCGCCCGTTTCAGTTAAAAAGCATGTCGATGATCGTGGTGCTTCGATAGCCCACGCCGGCCTCGTAGGTGCCGTCCGGCAGCTTGACCTCCGCCACGGCGATCGGGCGACCCTCCGCGTCGGTGCCGACGGAGAGGACGGGCGCGGCAACGCCGCCCACCTTGATCTCCATGCCGGCTTCAATGCGCCCGGCCTTTTCCGCATCGTCAAAATGAAGCGTCAGCACGCCGCTCTGCACCTCCGCCGTGCCCGTTGCGAAGCTCTCCACCGCCGTCACGCTGCTCCACACGAACAGGCCCGCCAGCAGCAGGACCACCGCCGCCAGCACCGCCCATGTCGCGGGAGACGCCACGTGCAGATAGTCGCTGAGCACGTCGGGGGACTCGATCCGCTTTTCACTTTCTTTTCTGAACAGGCCTTCCATACGCTCTCCTATCCGGCACGGGTGAAACGTGCCGCTCCGCATATCTGTCTGCGCTCTTTTTATAATATGTCAATCGTTATTTTATCGTCGTACGTCGGCCTTGTCAACCCGTTTCACCGTCGGCGGCCGCGCTTTTTCGCAGCGCTCCGGCACACAGCCGCGCCGGGCGCGGAGCGCGTTTTTCGCGGAAAACACCGGCGGGTGCTAAAATTATTCTTGCAATTACGCCCGCCGTGCGATAAGGTAAAGAGGACGAAACTACCTGTGGGAGACGTGGGTATGATTCTTGAAAAGCGAAACACCGGGACGTACGGAAACGTCGTTTATCTGTCTGACGGGCGCACCGAGCTGGCGGCCGCGCTGGATTACGGTCTGCGGGTGGTGCACCTGTCCTGCGCCGGGCGGGAGAACGTGCTTTACCGGCAGGAGCCGGGCTGCCCGGACGGCGTGACCACTGACAAGGGCTGGCGGCTGTACGGCGGGCACCGCTTCTGGAGCGCACCGGAGAGCGAGTCGTCCTACTACCCGGACAACGAACCGGTGGAGTGCGACCTGCTGGAGGGCGGCGTGCGTCTGCGCCAGCGCGTCGACCCGTGGACGAAGCTGCAAAAGGAGCTGACCCTTCACCTTTTGCCGGACGGGACGGTGCAGGCGGAGCACGTGCTGACCAACTGCGGCGACACAGCCGTTTCAGCGGCGCCGTGGGGCATCACCACTCTGCAGGGCGGCGGCACGGCGCGGATCCCGTTTTCCCCCACCGTTACCGGCGAAATGAATCCCCGCCGCGTTCTGGCGCTGTGGGGCGGCACGCGCATGGACGATCCGCGGCTGCGCTTCGGCCCCGAGGCGCTGGAGGTGCGCTGGGACGGCGGCAACGGCGACTACTGCAAGCTGGGGCTCTACAACAGCACCGGCACCGCCTCCTACACCGTGGGCGGACAGCGGTTCACCCTGACCTTCCCCGTGGCACCCCCGGAGGTCTGCCCCGACATGGGCTGCAACACGGAGGTGTTCGTGAACCGCCGGTTTCTGGAGCTGGAGAGCCTCGGCCCCACGCAGACGCTGGCGCCCGGCGAAAGCACCCGCCACACGGAGCATTGGCGCATGGAAAACGTGTAACACGCAAAAATGAGCAAAGAGCTGTGTCCGGCTGCGTCGGGCGCGGCTCCTTTTTTGCGCAGCACACGCGCTTGACAGGTCAAATCGGGGAAAACTGCCGCGTAAACGACAATCTTCTTTACAAGAGAGGTTCTCTTTGTTAAATTAACAAATAGGTATATGTTTGCTTCGCGAACGGAAAAAGAGAGGTGCCTGCATATGAAACGAGTATTGTCAGTTTTTCTGGCGTTGGTGATGGCGCTTTCGCTGATCACCGTCGTCCCGGCCTCCGCAGAGGAGCCTGCGGACAAGATCCAGTCCCTCACGTTCCAGCCGGTCGAGCTGATCTACCAGCAAAACGGCTATGACGTTACCAACAACAGCGGCAACGCAGGCTGGTACTATTACAGTCCCAGCCTGCGCTTCACCGCCGAGGTGGCGGGCGACGATGGCGCGGAAACCTACGAGGACGTCTCCTGCCTGCATCTGGACGGGGAGTACTATTACCCCGATTTTGATTGGGACGCCTTCCTGTCCCAAAACCAATACAATCTCAGGGTGGGGCGCCCCTATACGCTGAACGTTTCCGTGGCGGGCTATCAGACCACGGTGCCGGTCACCGTGATCCAAACGCCCATCAAGAGCATGGTCTTCGAGCCGGTCACCCTTGTGGCGAACTGCGGCGGCAGTGAGGCGACGGACGACAAGGGCAACACCTATTACCACTACGACATCGACTGCCCCAACGCCACCGTCACCTTCAGGGACGGCACCACGGGCACCTTCAACGGCTCTTATCTGTACTGGAACGGCAATTACTATTACGCCAACAACAAGGCCGATGACCAGCAGAGAACGACCCACTTCGTGGTAAGGAGCAATCCCTACACCGTCTCCGTCGAAATCCTGGGCTATAAGGGCTCGTACAAGGTGTCGGTGATCTCCTCCCCCATCGAGCGCATTGAGTTCGACGAGTATTCCATCATTGAGAAGACCGGCGGCAGCATGACGGGCTCCGCGGAGGACCCCTACTACCTCTACAACGTCACCGTGCCGCCCTTCACCGCCTATTTCAGCGACGGCACGTCCTATTCCAGCACGTACACCAGTCGGAGCCCCTATATCGACTATCAGGGCAGCACGTACTATTTTGAGGATTATGACGCCGCCGCTTTTCAGCAGACCACCCACTTTACCGCAGGCAACACCTACCGGATCCCCTTCACGGTGGCGGGCTACACCTCCGCCCTTCCGGTCACCATCGCGGAGACGCCCGTGGACCGCATCGAGTTCGACGACCCTGTGGAGCTGATCGAGAACGTCGGCGGAGCTGTCTCCTACCGCATCAACGAGGAGACCGGCGAGAGCGAGCCCTTCTACCGCTACAACTTCAACCTTCCCCCCTGCACCGTCTACTTCAAGGATCCGGAGCGCTCGCCCATTCAGTGCAGCTACGGCAACAGCATCTACTATGACGGCAGATACTACAACTTCAACTACTCGGATCCCCAGGACGCCGCGCCCTTCGTCACCGGCGAGCCCCGGAAGATCCCCGTGTCCGTGCTGGGCTATGACACCGCCTTCACCGTGGAGGTGGTGCCCTCCCCGGTGGTCAGCGTGGAGATCGAACCCATCGTCCTGCCGGAAAACGTGGGCGGTGCGGAATACTCCCGCTACAACCAGGAGACCGGGGAATACGAGTCTTACTATCACTACAGCCTGCCCGAGCTGAACGGCTCCGTCACCTTTGACGACGGCTCCGTCTCCCCCATCACGGACGGCTCCGTTACCTACAAGGAAAAGTCGTATTACATCGGCTGCGACTACTCCCAGTCGGACGCTCCGCTGGTAAAGGACGCGCCCGTGACCGTCCCCGTGAACGTCATGGGGACTGACGCCTCCGTCAGCATCACCGTGGTCGAGAACCCTGTCGCCTCCGTTGTGTTCGACGATCTGGTGCTCTATGAGAACATCGGCGGCTACCAGAGAGGCTACGGCGACGACGCGTGGTACTACTATTATATCAGCGGCGACGCTCTGCACTTCACCGTCACCCTCAAGAGCGGTGAGACCGTGCAGGGCGCCGGCAGCATCAAGCTATACGGCAAAACGTACTCCGTGGACTACACCGACAACCAGTACAGCGAGCACTATCTGCCCGGCGTGGACCGGACGATGAACGTCTCCCTGCTGGGCGTTGACACCACCGTCACCGTCCGGGTGGAGCCCGTCCCCATCGCCGACATCATCTTCGACGAGCTGGTGTTCAGCGAGGGCGTCAAAGGCTATCAGCAGGAGGTGGACGGCGTCACCCATTTCCGCTACTACCTGCCCAGCTATTGGAATCTTTCCTTCACCGTCACCTTTACCGACGGCACCTCGCAGGAGTGCAGCGGCAGCTTCGATTTCATGGGCAATACCTACTACCTCTCCATGGAGGATCCGCAGGGGAACGGCACGTGGTTCGAGGCCGGGAAGAGCTATGAGATCCCCGTGACGCTGTGCGGCTTCCGGGATTCCATCCCCGTCACGGTGAACAGCTCGCCCGTCGACCGCATCGAGATCGCGCCCCTGTCCTGCATCGAGCATCAGAACGGCTACTGGGCCACCGACAGCGACGGCCAGTCCTTCTTTTACTACTACCTGAACCGGATCAGCTACACCGTCTACTTCACCGATCCCGAGCTGGAGCCTGTGACCTCCACCGGCCCTGTCCTCATCGGCGGCGAATACCAGTCCCTCAACTGGTACAACGATCAGTACACCCGGCACTATGAGGTCGGCAACACCTACGACGTGCGCGCCAGCATCGCCGGGAAAGAGGGGGTCCTGCAGGTCACCATCGTGCCCAGTCCCATCCGGTCGATCCGGGGCGACGCCGTTCAGGTGTACCGCAAGCTGGACAGCTACACCGGCTACGATTCCGACGAACAGCTCTACGATCAATACAACTATTCCCTGCCGCAGCTCTACGTCACCCTTGCCGACGGCACCGAGCAGACGCTGGAGAACGGCAACTTCACCTACGACGGCGTTGACTACTACGTCTCCTGGAACGACGATCAGTACACCGAGCACTGGGTGCCCGGCCACACCTATCAGTGCACCGTGGAGCTGCTGGGCGTCAGCGGCAGCTTTGACGTGGAGGTGCTGGACAACCCCATCGAGAGCATCTCCTTCGAGGATATGACCTTCTACGAGAACATGGGCGGCTATTGGTCGACCGTGGACGGTGAGCGCTATTACCGCTACAACGTGGACAACGCCGCCTGTACGGTCAATCTGCGGGACGGCAGTCAGCAGCAGATACACAGCTACTTCTCCTTCAATGGCCGGACTTACTGGACGGACATTGACGACAACCAGTATAGCGAGCCCTGGACGGTGGGCAACACCTATACCGTGACCGCCTCCCTGGCCGGCGTGACGGGGTCGTTCCGCGTGACCATCCTGCCCTCGCCCGTGACGAGCGTGGTGTGCGAGGATATCATCCTGTACGAGAACACCAACGGCTACTGGGTCCACAGTGAGGGCGGGGATTGGTTCGAATACAGCGTGTACACGCCCAAAACCACCGTCACCTTCTCCGACGGCACCAGCCAGACCGGCACCAACAGCTTCACCTACGACGGCGAGGACTACTGGGCGCAGATGTCTTCCACCAACCAGTACAATCAGCATTGGCAGGTGAACAACACTTACGAGGTCACCGTCACCGTGATGGGCGTTGCCGGCACCGCCACCGTCCGCGTGGAGCCCAGCCCGGTGAGCTCGCTGACCGTGGAGGATGTGGTCATCTACGAAAACACCTATGGCCATTGGGCCATGGGCTCTGATGAGAACGACCGGTTCTTCTACTACTCCTATTTCAATCCCACTTACACCGCCACGCTCAGCAATGGGCAGGTCGTCCGCACCGACGGCAATCTGATCCTGAACGGACAGCACTTCTCGCCGCAATACGACGCCGGCAATCAGTACGACGAGCATTGGCTCCCCGGCAACACTTACGAGGCCACCGCCACACTGATGGGCGTGAGCGCCACGTTCCACGTGACCGTCGCCTCGCTGCCCATCACCGCGCTGGAGATCTCCGACATCGAGCTGATTGAAAACTGTATCGGCTGGTGGGACTACAACTGGGAGACTGACGAGCGGTATTACCGCTACACGCTGTACGGCGAGTTCCCCTTCACCGTGACGCTGAGCGACGGAACCCGGCTGGAGAGCAAAGAGGGTGCGGTCATCATTGACGGTCAGGAGTTCTCCCTCGATATCGTTGACGAGCAGGAGAGCAGCCACTGGACGGTGGGCAACACCTATACCGTCACCGGCACGCTGGGCAGCCTCAGCGGCACGGCTTCCGTCCGCATCGTGCCCTCGCCGGTGGTCTCTGTGACGGCGGAGCCCGCCCCGTTCTACATCGGTCTGAGCAGCCCCAGCTCTGTGGTCAACACGCCGCTGACCCTTACGCTGGCAGACGGCACCGTGCTCACCACCGACCGGAACGGCACCGTGCAGTACGGCGGTGCCACGTATTACGTGGAAGACTGCCGCCCCGATACCGGCACATGGCAGGCCGGCAACACCTACACCGTGACCGGCAGCATCCTGGGCAAGGCCTTCTCCTTTGAGGTCGCCGCCTGCGAGAATCCCTATTCCTCCGTGACCATCAGCGGCGACACCGAGCTCACCCTCACCCTGACGGCGGCAGACGGCGCCGTTTCCACCCTGCACGCCACCGGTGTGGTCCCCTACTACTCCAACCGGGCGGGCGAGATGGACGGTCTTCTCCAGACCGACGGCGGCAGCTTTGAGGTGACCTTCCGCTTCACGGACGGCGGAGGCGTCGTGCCGCAGTATGAAAAGAACTTCCGGCTGGAGCTCAGCGGTCTGGAGAGCAACGTGCTGGAGCACTGCGGCTGGTTCAAGGCGCACGTGCTGGCAGAGCGCTACGTGACGCTGCTGTGGGCCTATCCCTTCTTCAAGGAAGGCTTTGGCAGCTTTACCTCCTCCACGCTGGATATCAACGACGCGCTGACGCTGGCACTGGCCTTCTACAACAGGGGCCGGTTCACCGATTACGAGCTGGTGGACGGCGAATACTGCCTGCTGGTGGATAAGGATTACGCCGACCGGGCGCTGCTGGACGTGTTCGGCATCACCGCCCCCGACTACAGCGTCACGCCGGGCTATGCGCCGGGCAGCGCTCAGATCCGCGTCAAGGAGGCGGACATCGGCTTGGGCGGTATGGATATGACCCTGGATACCCGCTATGAAAACGGCCGCTGGATCAGCGAGGCCGGCTTCACCAACGGCGATATCGCCGGCATCCTGATCGAGTACGGTGACGCCCTGCAGATGGAGAGCGTGACCTACCGCACCGGCAGTGACGAGCCCGCCCACACCCACACGTGGGGCGAGTGGGTGGTCACGGCGGAGGCCACCTGCACCGAGAGCGGCTCCAGATACCGGGTGTGCTCCAAGTGCAACGAGCGGGAGACCCGCACCATCGTCCCGCTGGGACACAAGTGGGGCGAGTGGACGGAGGAAACGCCCGCCTCCTGCACCGAAAGCGGCAGCGAGAAGCGCACCTGCGCCAACGACGCCACCCACGTGGAGCACCGCACCGTGGAGGCCTTCGGCCACAACTACACGGCCACCGTGGTGCCGCCCACCTGCACCGAGCGGGGCTATACCCGCCACACCTGCTCCCGCTGCAACGACAGCTATGACGACACCTTTACCGACGCCCTCGGCCACGATTACTCCGTGCCGGCACACCGGGATCCCACCGAGCAGACGGACGGCTATAACGGCCACACCTGCTCCCACTGCGGCGATCTGAAAATCGACGAGGTGCTGCCCGCCACCGGCGCGCAGGAGACTGTCCCGGGCGATCTGGACGGCGACGAGGAGGTCACTGACGCCGACGCCATCTACCTGCTGATGTACACCTTCTTCCCCGAGGATTACCCCGTCAGCGGCAACTGCGACTACGACGGCGACGGCGAGATCACCGACGCGGACGCCATCTACCTGCTGATGTACACTTTCTTCCCCGAGGATTACCCGCTCCCCACCGGAGCGTGAGTGCCGTGCGCGGCGGGATCCACTCAAATTAAAATGCTCCGGGGCGCCCCGCACGGGGCGCCCCGGAGCGTTTTGTCACGCGCTTTTCGCGCCTTATTTGCGCCGGTCCTCCGCCAGCGCCGCCGCGCCGACATACAGCAGGTACAGTCCCATGCTCAAAAGCACGCCGCCGACGATGTCCGTCAGCCAGTGGACGCCCGACACGGCGCGCCCCGCCGCCATGAACACGGCGAACAGGATGGCCGCCGCCTGCACCGCAGTGCGGAGGGCGGAGGGCTTCATCCGCCGCCCAGCCTGAAACGCCAGCGTAGGCATCACAGCCAGCACCAGCAGCGTGGTGGACGAGGGATAAGATGCTTCCAGCTGCCCCTCAATGAGGACGGGGCGGTAATTGAGATGGAGCTTCTCAAACAGAAGATACGCCAGAATGACCACGACGTAGTACACGCCCAGCAGTAGGATATCCGCGTCCACCTTCCACAGGCTGCGGCGCCGGATCAGCTGCACGAGGCCGATCACGCCAAAGGCGGCGCACACCAGAAAGGGTATGACGCTCAAAAGGTCGGTGGCGGTATAGAGCCCCATATGCACGCCGGTCAGCCGGTGGAACCAGCCGTTCAGCCCGGCAAAACCCACGTCGGTGCCCTGCTGCCCGATGGGCTGCACGTCCACCGTGCGGATCAGCACCGTCCAGAGGGCAAAGAGCGCCACCAGCAGCGCGCCCACTGCCACGCGGTTTCTTCCCGTGTCTTTTTTCATGTATTTTTCCTCCATTGAACTGCGGGCACACTGCGCCGCAGAAAGCCACAAGGGCTGCGGCAATACCGCAGCCCTTGTCAGTTGTAAAGGTCCTTCGCCTTACGCGCGCTTTCTCTTGTTGCTGACAACAACCAGAGCCGCACCGATCAGGGACAGGATCGCGGCGATGCCGAAGGCAGCGACGCGGGTGCTGTCGCCGGTGGCGGGGGCAATGGTAACAGAGAAGTTGGCGGTGGCAGCGCCGCCGGCATTGTTGGTGGCCTGCAGCGTGTGGTCGCCGGCACCCAGCGCCTTCATGAAGTCTTCACTCAGGACGATGTTGCCGTCCTCGTCGACGGTGTAATCCTTGGGGTCAACTTCCTTGCCGTCCACAGTCACCTTGGTGACGCCCTTCAGGTTGGCAGGCACGGAGTAGCTGCCGCCCTTGCTGGCGTTGTAGGCCAGGCTGCTGGGCTCATCGCCGCCGGAAGGCTCTTCGGCCTTGATCTCGCGCTCCTCGACCTTCTTGCACTCGGAGCAGGTGCGGCTTTCATAGCCGTCCTTGCCCTCGACAGGCGCCCAGTCACTCCACTTGTGCTCCAGAGCGTCAATGGTCTTCGTCTCGCGGCTGATCACAGCCTTGCACCCGGTGCAGTACACCACTTCGTCATAGGAACCGGCCTTCTCGCACTCGGCGGGAACCTCGTTCTCTCTCACCGGCTGGCCGGGGGTGTGAGCATTGGGATCAATGTCGATGTCGCGACGCTCAACGTGGGAGGCGTCGTTGGCGCAGGTACGGGTCTCCTCGCCCTTGGCCGTGCAGGTGGCGGCCTTGGTCACCGTCCACTCGCCCCAGTTGTGGTTCAGAGCGTCAATGGTCTTCGTCTCGCGGCTGAGCTGGGTCTTGCACCCGGTGCAGTACACCACTTCGTCATAGGAACCGGTCTGCG
>JAFTBL010000006.1 GCA_017455225.1 Oscillospiraceae bacterium | reverse complement strand
TCGAAGGTGATGCCGATGGCGGCGAACACCACGGCGAAGCTGGAGGAATCGTCCAGCACCTTGGCCTGGCGGGCGATCTGGGCGGCCAGGTTGGCGTGGGGCAGGCCGGAGCCGGAGAAGATGGGCAGCTTCTGGCCGCGAACCAGGGTGTTCAGGCCGTCGATGGTGGACACGCCGGTCTGGATGAACTCATTGGGGTAGTCACGGGCGGCGGGGTTCATGGGCAGGCCGTTGATGTCCAGATACTTCTCCGCCAGCAGCTCCGGGCCGCCGTCGATGGGCTGACCCATGCCGTTGAACACCCGGCCCAGCATATCCGCCGACACGCCCATCTGCAGGGGATGGCCCAGAAAGCGGATCTTGCTGTCACGCAGGTTGATGCCGGCGGAGCTGTCGAACAGCTGCACCACGGCGCGGTCGCCGTCTACCTCCAGCACCTTGCAAAGCCGCACCGTGCCGTCGGTGAGGCGGATCTCCGCCAGCTCGTCGTAGGTGACGCCGTCTACGTGCTCCACCACCATCAGGGGGCCGGAGATCTCCCGGATCGTGCGGTATTCCTTGATCATGCCTGCTCACCCGCCTTTCTCGTAAGCTCGTCGATCTGCTGCTCCATCTCGTGGGCGATGGACTCGTACTCGGCGGCGTATTTGTCCGCTTCCGTGTACTTTGCCCAGCCCAGACGCTCCCGGGCGGGGATGGCGTACAGATCCTCCGGCGCGACGCCCTTGGCAATGGCGCCGCGGCAGAGATTTTCATAGCGAAGGATCATGCCCAGCAGCGCCTTCTGCCGGTCGAAGCCGGAGTAGGAGTCCACGTCCATGAAGGCGTTTTGCTGCAGGAAGTCCTCCCGCAGCATGCGGGCGATCTCCAGCGTGAGCTGGTCGGTGGGGGAGAGGGAATCCTTGCCCACCAGCTGGACGATCTCGTTGAGCTCGTTCTCCTCCTGCAGAAGCTGCATGGCGCGGCTGCGGTTGACCATGAAATCCTCGCCCAGATGCTCGTCGAACCACGGGCGCATGGAGTCGAGATACAGGGAGTAGGAGTTGAGCCAGTTGATGGCGGGGAAGTGGCGGCGGTACGCAAGAGACGCTTCCAGCGACCAGATGACCTTGACGATGCGCATGGTGCCCTGGCTGACGGGCTCGCTCAGATCGCCGCCGGGAGGCGACACAGCGCCCACGGCGGTCAGCGAGCCGGTGCGGTCGTCGCTGCCCATGCACTGCACCATGCCCGCCCGCTCATAGAACTGGGCAAGGCGGGAGGCGAGGTAGGCGGGGTAGCCCTCCTCGCCGGGCATCTCCTCCAGACGGCCGGACATCTCACGCAGCGCCTCCGCCCAGCGGGAGGTAGAGTCGGCGATGACAGCCACGTCGTAGCCCATGTCGCGGAAATACTCAGCAATGGTGATGCCGGTGTACACACTGGCCTCCCGGGCCGCCACGGGCATATCCGAGGTGTTGGCGATGAGCACGGTGCGCTTCATCAGCGTTTCGCCGGTGCGGGGATCGGTCAGTTCCGGGAACTCACGCAGCACGTCCGTCATCTCATTGCCCCGCTCGCCGCAGCCGATGTAGACCACGATGTCCACGTCCGACCACTTGGCCAGCTGGTGCTGCACCACCGTTTTGCCGGAGCCGAAGGGCCCGGGCACGGCGGCGGTGCCGCCCTTGGCGATGGGGAACATGGTGTCAATGACACGCTGGCCGGACTGGAGAGGCGTGACGGGCGGGAATTTCTTTTGATAGGGGCGGCCGATCCGGACCGGCCATTTCTGCACCATGGTGAGGCTGCGCTCCGTGCCGTCGGGCAAAGCAAGGCGGGCGATCTCGTCCTCAATGGTGTATTCGCCGGCGGGCGCCAGATACGACACGGCGCCGGCAAGGCCATTGGGCACCATGATCTTATGCAGCACGGAGGCAGTCTCCGGCACGGTGCCCAGCACGTCGCCGCCGGTGACGGCGTCGCCCACAGAGGCGGAAGGCGTCCAGCTCCACTTTTTCTCCCGGGGGAGAGGCGGCACCTCGATGCCCCGGGTGATGTTGGCGCCGGCGCGCTTGACGATCTCCTCCAGCGGGCGCTGGATGCCGTCGTAAATGTTTTCAATGAGGCCCGGCCCCAGCTCCACGCTCAGCGGCGCGCCGGTGGTCTCCACCTCGGCGCCGGGGCCGAGGCCGGAGGTCTCCTCGTAGACCTGAATGGAGGCCCGGTCGCCGGTCATGTTCAAAATCTCTCCGATCAGGCGCTGGGGGCCCACGCGCACCACGTCCGCCATGTTGGCGTCCGCCATGCCCTCGGCTACCACCAGCGGGCCGGATACCTTGATGATCTTACCCATTTGTCGCGCTCCTTAACTGTATTTATGTGATGTCCGCGCCCACGGCGCGCTCCACGGCGCTTTGCAGCGCCGCCTCCGCCAGACCCAGCGAGCCGGAGCGGCCGGGAATGAGGATGATGGCGGGCACCGCTACGTCCTTGTATTTGGCGATCTCGGCGCTGCAGGCGGCGGAAAGCTGCTCGGTGAGATAGATCACGGCGTAGTCCTCCTGCGCAAGGCGGCGCAGATGGGTGCGGGCGCTCTCGCCGTCGGAGGCGAAGAACACATCCAGCCCCAGCGCGCGAAAGCCCAGCACGCTGTCCCGGTCGCCGATGACGGCGGCTTTATACATTCCGATCACGCAGCCTTTCCCGGATGGCGTCGGCGTCGAGGCCGGCCATCCGTCCCGAATAGATGATGCGCAGGGCGGCGAGCTCGCTCTCCTGCGAGGCGAGATACCCCACCGCCACCTCCGCGCCGAAGGGCACGGCATGCCACTCCGACACCTTGCGCTCCACAGCATTGTCACAGGCCTTTTCAAAGGCGGTGAGGTCGCCGCCCTCCGCCGCCGCGTCGCCCAGCTCGGCCGCCTCACGAAGAGGCGTGGGACGGTAGAGCGCCGCCACGCCGCCTGCGGAGGCGAGGATCCGATCCACGCTCACGCTGCCGCCGGGGAACAGCACCTGACGCAAAAAGGCGCCGGAACGGTGCATCCGCCGGGTGCGCACCGCCGAGCGGAGGTTGGCTGCGTCGATCAGCGTGCGCGCGTAGGAGAGAAGATAGTCGCTGCCGGAGGCGGACGCCAGGGTCAGCAGCTCTTCATAATACGCCCGGTCCAGCACGAAATCGCTGCGCTGGGGATCGCCGGTCTCCGCCAGCACACGCTGGCTCTCGGCGGCGGCCTTCGCCATGGCGGGAGGCAAATGATCCCACTTGCCGGTGCGTTCGTAGCGATCCGCCATGGCCGACGCGGCGATGCGGCCGGCGTCGGTCAGCAGAGAGCGGCAGTCGGCGCCCCGGCTTTTGATGAGGGTCTTGAGATTGTGATAGTCGTATTTGACGCGAAACACATCCAGAATGGCAGGGTCGGGCATGTAGCGGGCCAGATCCGCAAAGGTCTCCGCCTGCCGGCGCTCCAGCGCCGCGTAAAAGCCGCTCTCGTCGCCCTCCGGGACGGGATAGCCCATCTCCGAAAGCACCTGCGCCCATTCCTCATCGGAGGCGGCCAGCAGGCGCTCTGTCCGCTGGCGATTCAGCGCCCGGCGCTCCAGCGCGCGGATGCGGGCGGAGAGGAACAGATAGTCCGTGTCTTTCACTTTCTTTGCCAAAGGGACGCCTCCCTTCACTCAAACAGGATGCGCGCCACGTCGGCGGCGCAGGTCTGGCGCAGACTGTGCAGCGCGGTGGCAAAGGTGCAGTCCGTTTCCACGGGGCCGTTTTTCAGGATCAGACCGCCCTGCAGCGCCCTTGTCTCCTCCGACAGGGTGAAGGAGGCGCCGCCGGCGTTGGCGGCGGACAGCACCGCCGCGCCCACGCGCTGCCGATCCTCCGGGGAGAGGATCAGCTCCTCGCAGCCGGCGCCGTTTTCTGCGGCAAGGCGACCCAGCAGCGCGGCGTAGTCCTGCGCCGGCATGGCCTGTAGCTGCGCCAGCGCCCGGGAAAACACCTCGTCGATGCACTGCTGCTTGGCACGGAGAAGCTGCTGGCGGCGAGCCATCTCCGCGCTGCGGCGGTGGCGCTGGAGCTGCTCGGCGCCGGTTTGACGGCGCTTTTCGGCGGCGTCGGCGGTCATTTGCCGCGCCTGCGCCTCGTAGCCCGCGGCGGCGATCTCCGCGCGCTTGCCCGCCTCGGCGAGGATCGAGTCGATCTCGGCGCGGGCGTCGGCGCGGATATGGTCATGGATCTTGTCAAGTCCGTTCATGACGGCCTCCTTACAGGGAGTTGGTCAGCAGCAGAATGGTGGCCAGCAGGGACAAAATGGCGTAGAACTCCACGATGCCGCAGAAGATGATGCCCTTGGTGGAGGCCTCGGGGTGCTTGGCGACGATGTTCACGGACGCCGCCGCCACGCGGCCCTGAAAAATGGCGGAGAGCCAGCCGCCCAGCGCGATGGGCAGGCAGGAGACGAACACCGTGAGCCCCTGGGTGACGGTGAGCGGCTGCACGCCGCTGCCGCCGAACACGCCGATCTGCAGCAGCACGAAGAACCACGCCACCATGCCGTACAGACCCTGGGTGCCGGGCAGCACCTGCAGGATCAGGCACTTGGTGGACTTGTCGGGATCCTCGCTGGTAAGACCAGCGGCGGCCTCGCCCACCATGCCGGTGCCCTTGGCAGAGCCGACACAGCACAGTCCTACCGCCAGAGCCGCGCCCAGAAACGCCAGAGCCAGCCCGCCGAAAGATTCAAAAAATGCAGCCATGTTATTTGTCCTCCTTTATGATTTCCACGTAATCCGATTGCAGGGAAAGGGGTTTATATGCTTTGCCGCCGTCCTGATAGAAGCGGCCGAAAAACTCCAGAAACTGCAGGCGCATATCGTGCACGTAGCAGCCCAGCAGGTTCAGCGCCAGATTCAGCGCGTTGCCCACCAGAGAGATGGGGATGAACAGCACCACACTGCCGAAGGTGGAGCCCAGCGTGTTGAACACCTGGGCGATGACCGAGCCGGACAGCATCAGCGCCATCAGGCGCACGTAGGAGAGGATATCGCTGAAAAAGCCGGTGGCGCCGTTGTAGACCGCGGAGATGAGCGCGGTGACCTTGCCGAAGCCTTTGGCCTTGCGGGTGGAGCCATAGACCAGCATCACACAGCCCAGCACCAGCACCACGGGGACGCCGGACACCGTGCCCAGCCCCAGCACCATCAGCGCAAGACCGGCCAGAATGATCCACCACGTGATCTCGTCCCACAGGGCGTCGGCAAAGCGGCCGTCCTTCGTCTTTTTCACCACGCTGACGGTCATGCCGGTGAAGATCTGCAGCACGCCCAGAGCCAGCGAGCCAAGCATGATGGCCATGGTGTCGTCCAGCGGGGTGAACAGCGCCGGAAGCGCAAACGTGCTGGACGGGTCGATGAGCCGTGCCAGCTGGGGGAGAAAGTCCCCCAAAAAGCCGCCGGTCAGCGCGCCGAAGACCACCGTGCTGACGCCGCACCAGAAGATCATCTCCATGAAGCTGGGGTCGGCGGGGCGCTTTTTCTTCAGGATCAGCAGCGAGCCGGCGATCATCAGCAGACCATAGGCGATATCCGCCATCATCATGCCGAAGAACAGGATGAAGAACGGCGCCATCACCGGGTTGGGGTCCACGCCGTTATAGGCGGGGAGAGAATATTGCTCGGTGATGCAGTTCATGGAGCGGGTGAAGAAATTGCCCTTGAGCTGCACCGGCACGTCGGGAAGCTCGTCCTCGGCGGGGTCGGCGTATTCCCAGGCGCAGTCCGTCTGCACCAACAGCGCGTCCAGCGCCACCGTCTTTTCCGCCGGCACCCAGCCCCGCAGACACGCCACGGTGCCGTCGGTCAAAAGCCGGGTGCGGTTTTCCTCCCGAGCAAGGACGGTGGACAGCCGATCCGCCGTGAGGCGAAGGTCGTCCGCCTGCGACGCAAGAGACCGCAGCGCGTTCTCTTCCCCGGTGGCGGAGCGCTCCGTTTCACGGAGCTGACGGCGCAAGGCGGTCAGATTGTCTGCCACGGTGCCGGTACGGCCCTTCAGCTGGCCGGGGGTGAAGCCGTAGGCGCGCAGCAGCTCCAGCGCAGGGGCGGTGACGCTCTTGTGGGTGAGGAGCAGCAGGCACTGCTGTTCGCTGCTTTGGCTCAGACGCCACAGGGCGACCTCGCCCAGCTGATCCGCCAGAGCGCCCTGCAGCGCGTCCAGATCCGCCGGACCCGGCACAGTGCCGGTGATCACGTCGGTCTCGGCGGTGCCGGCCAGCTCCAGCGGGATATCCAGCGACTCCCACGGGACCAGAGAGGCGATCTCGTTTTGCAAGCGGGTGCGGGCGGCGTAAAGCCGGTTCAGCTCCGCCGCATGATCCGACACGGCGCGGGCTGTGGAGAGCGCCGGGGTGAGCGCATCCTCGTCCAGAAAGGAAGATTCGTCCACCGCGGGGCGGGGGGTCAGCAGGCCGCCCTTCTTCTCCTCATAGCGCGCCAGCACCTCCAGCGCCCGGCGCACCTGCTGCAGCTGCGCGCGGCAGGCGGAGGTCTGATCCTCCGAGCGGTGCAAAAGCCCCTCGCCGGAGGTCTCATCCTGTTCGCTCAAATGCACGCAGCCCAGCTTTTGCAGCCGGCGCAGCAGCGCGGACACGTCCCCCGCCGGGGACAGCAGCGTGACGCGCTTCATTTGCACGATGGCCATTCAGCGCGACACCACCTTTCCCACGAGGAAGGACACCGCAGCGTCCATTTTCTCCCCGGCGGTACGGCGCAGAGCCTGGCATTCCTCGTCCGTCCGGGTCTGCAGCTCCTGCGCCGCCGCCTGCGCCGCGCACTCCGTCTCCCGGGCGGCGGCCTCGTCCGCCTCCCGGATGGCGCGGCGGGTCTGGGCCAGCAGATCCCGGCCCTGCTTCTGTGCGGCGGCCTCCGCCGCCTGTGCCTGCGCGCGGGCGCGGGCCTTCTCCTGCTCCAGCGACTCCTCCAGCGTCCGGATCTCCCGGACAGCATCCATATACATCCTTGTCACCGCCTTTCGGGGGGCTGAAACTTTGTCATACATTATAGCAAAAGCCGCCGCGTTTTTCAACGGCTATTCACGATTTGGCAGCGGCAGACAAAAAACGGCGGGGGTCGGAGCTCGACCCCCGCCGCCGGGCGCGGTGGGATGGATCACAGGCCGTAGAGGACGCTGAACTTCTGCGTGAGATAGTCGGTGTAATACGTGGGGTCGAAGTCGGCGCCGGCGGCCGCGCGGAACAGATCGCCCGGCCGATACAGACTGCCGTGGCGCCAGATGTGCTCCCGGTTCCACGCGTTGATGGGGCCGAAATCGCCCCGGCGCAGTCACCCGTCCACGTCCACCGTTTCTTCCAACCGGCGCAGGAACTGCACGCCGTAGGCGCTGCCCAGCGCGTAGGAGGGGAAGTAGCCGATCATGCCGCCAGACCAGTGGCTGTCCTGCAGGCAGCCGCTGCGATCGTCCGGCACGTCCACGCCCAGATACTCCTTGTAAAGCCGGTTCCACTCGGCGGGGATCTCCGCCACCGTCAGCTCGTCCGCCATGACCCGCTTTTCCAGCTCGTAGCGCACCATGACGTGGAGAGAATACGTCAGCTCGTCCGCCTGGGTGCGGATCAGCGAGGGCTGGGAGCGGTTGAGGGCGCGGTACAGCTCCTCATCGTCGTGGCCGGCCATCTCGGCGGGGAACAGCTCCCGCAGCACGGTGAAGAGGTAGGCGCAGAAGCCCCGGCTGCGGCCCAGCAGATTTTCGTAAAACCGGCTCTGGCTCTCGTGGATGCTCATGGACACGCCGCCGTCCAGCACGGTATAGGCCAGCGACTCGTCGCTGCCGGTGTCGTACAGGGCGTGGCCGCCCTCGTGGATCACGCTGAACAGGGAGGAGGAGAAATCATCCTCGTAGTAGTGGGTGGTGATGCGCTCGTCCAGATGGGAGCCGAGGCTGGTGGTGAAGGGATGCTCCGTGGTGGAAAGACCCACGTGGGCGCGATCAAGGCCGATGATCTCCATCAGGCGGAGGCTGAGCGCGTCCTGCCGCGCCGCGGAAATGGGCGTGTGGAGCATGGAATCGTCGAGCTGGGGCTTTTGCCCCACGGCGTGGATCAGCGGCACCAGACGGCTGCGCAGCGCGGCGAAAAACGTGTCGCACCGGGCCCGATCCAGCCCCTCCTCGTATTCGCCCAGCCAATAGTCGTAGGGATCCTTCTCAGGCGCGCAGTAGCGGGCGATCTTCTTGGCGGCGTTGAACATGTTTTCCAGGTGGGGGCGGAACAGGGCGAAGTCGCTGCGCTCCTTGGCGGTGTGCCACACGTCCTCCGCCTCCACGGTCTGGCGCTGGATCTCCAGATACTCGTCCATGGGGATCTTCTGCATGCGCCGGATGTCCTTGAGCAGAAGGTACACCATGCGGCGCTCCTTCTCGTCCAGCTCGTCGCGGTGGGCGTCCAGCAGCTCCAGCAGCGCCACTGTTTCCTCGCCGGTGGTGAGACGGTAGACCTCCGCGGAGAGCACACCGGTGGTCTGGGCCCGGTTGGCGGCGGTGCCGCGGGGGGCGGTGGTGACGCCGTCATAGTACAAAAGGGACAGGGCGTGATCATAGGCCGCCATGCGCTGCTGCAGCTCCGTCAGGGCGGTGCGGGCATCGGTCAGGGTCATATGCGCTTCCTCCTATACGTTTGATCGGCTTGATTATACCCCGGCGGCGGGCATTTTTCAACCGCACTGTGATGACACGCATCGGAAAAATATATGGGCGGCGCGTTGACATCCCCTGCGCCATCGGGTATAATTTTCCACGGACGAGAGGCGGCAATGGGCGCGGTGCGCCGTTGCCGCTGCTTTTGGGAGGGAGTTGAACGCTGTGCGGGAATTTTACGAGAGCCCCCTGTGCGCCCGGTACGCCGACGAGGAGATGCGGCGCATTTTCTCCGACGACCGGAAATTCTCCACGTGGCGGCGGCTATGGCTGCTGCTGGCGGAGAGCGAGCGGGAGCTGGGCGTGGACATCACCGAGGAACAGCTGGAGGAGATGCGGGCTCATCTGACCGACATCGACTACGAGGCCGCCGCCGCCTACGAGCGCAAGGTGCGCCACGACGTGATGGCCCACGTGCTGACCTTCGGCGACTGCTGCCCCAAGGCGCGACCCATCATCCATCTGGGCGCCACCTCCTGCTACGTGGGGGACAACACCGACATTCTGAACCTGCGGGACGCGCTGGTGCTGGTGCGCAGGCTGCTGCTGTCCGCCATCGGGGCGCTGGAGAGCTTCGCCCGGCGGTATGCCACGCTGCCCACGCTGGCCTACACCCACTTTCAGGCCGCCCAGCCCACCACCGTGGGCAAGCGGGCCTGCCTGTGGCTGAACGACCTGCTGTTTGACCTTGACCAGCTGGATTTTCAGCTGGGACAGCTGAAGCTGCTGGGCTGCAAGGGCGCCACCGGCACCGGCGCCAGCTTTCTGGAGCTGTTTGACGGCGACGGGGACAAGGTGGAGCTGCTGGAGCGAAAGATCGCCCGGAAGCTGGGCTTTGACGGCTGCCAGAGGGTGAGCGGACAGACCTACACCCGCAAGGTGGACTACGCCGTGCTGCAGGTGCTGGGCGGCATTGCGCAGAGCGCCTCGAAATTCGCCGGGGACGTGCGGCTTTTGTGCCACCTGAAGGAGGTGGACGAGCCCTTCGAGACGGGGCAGATCGGTTCCTCCGCCATGGCCTACAAGCGCAACCCCATGCGCTGCGAGCGGATGGCCTCGCTGAGCCGGTACGTGATCTGCGACGTGCAGAACACCGCCGTTACCGCCGCCAGCCAGTGGCTGGAGCGGACGCTGGACGACTCCGCCAACCGGCGCATCGCCCTGCCGGAGGCATTTTTGGCCATCGACGCGGTGCTGAACCTGTACATCAACGTGGCGCGGGGCATGACCGTGCACGAGGCGGTGTGCCGCCGGCACCTGCAGGAGGAGCTACCCTTCATGGCCACGGAGAATATCCTGATGTACTGCGTGAAAAACAAGGGCGGCGACCGCCAGACGCTCCACGAGCGCATCCGGCAGCACTCTATGGCAGCCGCCGCCGAGGTAAAGGAGCACGGACGGGAGAACGACCTGCTGCGGCGCATCGCCGGGGACGAGAGCTTCGGCTTGACGGCGCAGGAGCTGGAGAGTCTGCTGGATCCGGCGGCCTTTACCGGGATGGCGGCGCGGCAGTGCGGACAGTTTCTGGACGAGACCGTTTTACCGCTTTTGGCGCAAAACAGAGACAGTCTGGGCGCCGGAGCGGAGATCGAGATATAAGGAGGATATGAAGATGCTGACGGCAATCGTGGGAACCAACTGGGGCGACGAGGGCAAGGGCCGCATGGTGGACCTGCTCAGCGCCAAATACGACGTGGTGGTGCGCTATCAGGGCGGCAACAACGCAGGGCACACCGTGGTGAACGAGAGAGGCAAGTTCATCATGAACCTGCTGCCCTCCGGCATTCTGCGCCCGGAGACCGCCAACGTGCTGGGTCCCGGCATCGTGATCGACCTGGAGCATCTGTACGGCGAGGTGGAGCGGCTGCGGCAGAGCGGCATCGAGATCCGGCCGGGACACCTGATCATCAGCGACCGGGCCACCATCTGCATGCCCTACCACAAGCTGCTGGACGGGCTGGAGGAGGACCGGCTGGGGGACAAGAAGTTCGGCTCCACCCGACGGGGCATCTCCCCGGTATACGCCGACAAATATATGAAAAAGACGCTGCGCATGGGTGACCTGCTGCACTGGGACAGCCTGCGCCAGCGGCTGGAGGGCCTGCTGGAGTGGAAGAACCTGTTCGTGGAGAAGGGATACGGACACGCCGCCATCGCACTGGACGAGATGATGGCGTGGCTGGAGAAGTTCGGCAAGCCCTTCGTGCCCTATGTGACCGACACCACCGCATATCTGGGCAAGGCGATGGACGAGGGCAAGTCGGTGATCTTTGAGGCGCAGCTGGGCGCCCTGCGGGACATCGACTTCGGAATCTATCCCTACACCTCCGCCTCTACCACGCTGGCGGCCTACGCACCCATCGGCGCCGGCATCCCCTTTGCCAAGCTGGACGAGAGTATCGGCATTATGAAGGCCTATTCCAGCTGCGTGGGCGAGGGACCCTTCACCTGCGAGCTGTTCGGCGAGGCCGGCGACGCCCTGCGTGAGGCCGGCGGCGAATACGGCGCCGCTACGGGCCGGCCCCGCCGGGTGGGCGGCTTTGACGTGGTGGCCTCCCGCTACGGCGCCAAGATGCAGGGCTGCACCTATCTGGCGCTGACCAAGCTGGACGTGCTGAGCTATCTGAAGGAGATCCCGGTGTGCGTGGCCTATGAGGTGAACGGACGGCGGGTGGACGAGTTCCCCGCCAGCATTGATGAGCTGAACGCCGCCAAGCCCGTGTACGAGACGCTGCCCGGCTTTGGCTGCGACATCAGCCGCTGCCGCAGACCTGAGGACTTGCCGCCCCGGGCCATGGACTACGTGCGCTACATCGAAAAGGCCGTGGGCTGCCCGGTGAAGTACGTGTCCGTGGGCGCCGAGCGCGAGGCCTACGTGCAGATGTTCTGAATAAGGGAAAGCACCCCGTTTCCCCCGGTGGGAGGCGGGGCGCCGCTTTTTGCGGACGGGAACGGCACGCGGCTGCATTCCCGCCGGCGCGGGATCCGGCGAAAGGCGCAGATCGACTTGCTTTTCCGGCGGCAGCATTGTATAATGTACAAGCATATTATTCAAAAGGGAAAACAAAGTATTTGCCGGAGAGCAGAAGTATACGAGGTGAAGTATGAAGATCATTCACGGGATCAAGCTGGGCGGGCTGCAGCAGAAGATTTTTAGCCTGATACTGTTTTTCATCGTGGCGCTGATAGGCGCTTACGTGGCCGTGGGTCTTGTGCAGCAAAGCAGCCTGACAGACGTGGTGGAGACTGCCAGCGAGGAGCAGCAGGCGTCCATCACATCGGTTTCGGAGGCGACGATGGAGGCTGCGGTTTCAGGCTCCATGACCAAGATCACGGCACTGCAGGCCTATATCGCAGACGATCTGTTCAGCGACGTGAAAAGCGATGTGATGACGCTGCAGTCCATCGCGGAGCAGATGTTTGAACACGCGGAGGCGTTTCCCGCCCACGCGTGGTATCCGCCGGACGCGGCCAACGACGGGGTCGTCTCCGTGCAGGCGCAGCATGAAACCGGCGTGGATCCCGCCGACTCCCAGGCGCTGGGTCTTGCGGCCAACATGAGCGAGACAATGCTGTCCATGTTCAGCAACTCCGACAAGCTCAGCTCCTGCTTCGTGGCCACGGCGGACGGGTGTGTCCTGATCGCAGACGACCGCGCCGGCGCACACTTTGACGAAAACGGGAATGTGTACGACCTGCAGGTGCGGCAGCGCCCGTGGTATTTGCAGGCAGTGGAGGCGGGCGAGCTGATCTTCACCGGCGTGGAGGCCGACGCGTTCACCGGCACAGCCGGACTGGTGTGCGCCGCGCCCGTTTACCGCGACGGTCAGCTGGTGGCCGTGGTGGGGGCGGACGTTTTCCTCAACGCCATCAGCGATTACGTGGAAAGCAGCGTCGGCAACGGCGGCTTCGTCTGCGTGGTGAACCAGAACGGACACGTGCTGTTTTCCCCCAACACCGAGGGAACCTTCAAGCCGGAGCTGGCCGAAACCGCCACCGATCTGCGTGCGGGAGAGAACAAGGAGCTGGCCGCCTTCGTGACCGAGGCGCTGGCAGGCAGCACGGGGATGCGGACGCTGACCGTGGACGGCAAGGAATACTATCTGGCCGGCACGCCCATGCCGACGGTGGGCTGGGCGGTGATCTCCGCAGTGGACAAGGCCGTTACCTATCAGCCTACGGCGGCGATGCTGAAAAGCTATGAGGACATCAACGCGGGCGCACTTGACGCCTACCGCACCGGTGCGGGGCAGTCCGTGCGGACGATCGTGATCCTGACTGTGGTGATCGTGATCCTTGCTACTGCGGGGGCGCTGTTCGTGGCAGGACGGGTGGTAAGGCCCATCGAGCACATGACGCGCCGTATCAACGCCCTCAGCGGCGAGGACAGCGCGTTCGAGATGGAGAAGATCTATCGCACCAACGACGAGATCGAGGTGCTGGCCGAGTCCTTCGCAGCCCTGTCGGGCAAGACGAGGGAATACATCCAACAGATCACCGAGATCACGGCGGAGAAGGAGCGTATCGGCACCGAGCTGGCGCTGGCCACCCGCATTCAGGCGGACATGCTGCCCAATACCTATCCCGCGTTTCCGGACAGGGCGGAGTTTGACATCTACGCCTCTATGGATCCGGCCCGGGAGGTGGGCGGCGACTTCTACGACTTCTTTCTGGTGGACGACGACCACCTGTGCATGCTGATCGCAGACGTGTCCGGCAAGGGTGTGCCCGCCGCACTGTTCATGATGGCCTCCCGTATCATTCTGGCCAGCTTCGCAAAGCAGGGCAAGACCCCGGCGGAGATCCTGACCAGCACCAACGCGACCATCTGCCAGAACAACCGTGAGGAGATGTTCGAGACGGTGTGGCTGGGCATTCTGGAGAT
>JAFTBL010000066.1 GCA_017455225.1 Oscillospiraceae bacterium | reverse complement strand
TATTCCGTAATGGGTACGTGCCTCCGGCGGCATACTTTCTTCCCCGGCGAAGAAAGTATGCAAAGACGCCGCATAGGGAGAGGGGATTTCGATTTACCCTCTCCCGATGTACCCACTCCCATAAAACGACCCAAGGAGGGGCTTGCGGCCCCTCCTCTGGACTTCACCCCGGAGCAAAGGCTTCCCCTTGAGGGGAAGCTGTCAACGCCGCTTGCGAGCGGCGGTGACTGCTGAGGTGTCCCCCGCCCAAAGGAAGCATCCCGCGGCCGGCGCGACGGTGGGCAAAAGGTGGCCGAGCGAAGCGAGGTCGGATGAGGTACCCCCCGTCCACCGCCGTGCCGGATGCGGCACCCTACACAAAAAACCGGGAGCCGTACCTTCCGGCACGGCTCCCGTCCTTGCGTTGCATCATTCTCCCGCGTGCAGCCGGGGCCGGATGTCCTCCCCGAAAAACGGCAGGATCTGGTACTCCCCCTCCAGCCGGGAGCGGATCTGGGGCGAATAGCGCCGCCCGATCTCCTCCACGCTCAGATTGGTGCTGATGATGGTCTTGCGCCCCTCGATCAGCCGCCCGTTCACGATCTGATACAATGCGCTCTGCACGAAGGAGGTGGTCATCTCCGTGCCCAGATCGTCCAGGATCAGCAGGTCGCAGTTCATGCAGCGGTGCACGTCCTCTCCTGCCTCCTCGCCCTCTTCCCGGCGGAATTTTTCCGCCTCAAACCTGGCGAACACGTGGGCGGCGGTATCGTACACCACGGAAAAGCCGTTCTCGCTCACCACCCGGGCCACGCAGGCGGACAAAAACGTCTTGCCCAGCCCCGGATCGCCGCACAGCAGCAGGTTGCCGCTGCGGGGGCCGAACTGGTAGGCATAGTCCTGACAGGTGTCGTAGTTGCGCTCCATGTTGTCCCGGGGCGAGATCCCCAGTTCGCCCGGCTCCCGGCTGTACCAGTCAAAGGAGAAGGTCTCAAAGCTGGCGGTGCCCATATCCAACAGCTTGGAAAGCTCCCGGATCTGCTCCCGGCTGTAATACTGCCGCAGACAGCGGCACATGGCGCCGCCCCGATAGCCCTCGTCGCCGCACAGCACGCAGGCGGGCTTTTCCTCCAGCGCGTCGGCGTCATAGCCGTTTTGCGCCAGCAGCTCCGCCCGGCGCTGCTGCAGCGCCAGATTTTTGTCCCGGATCACCCGGATGGCAGGCAGGGGATCGGTGCCCCGCCGCAGCGCCGAGCTGATGATCTGTGACACGGTGCTGCGCATCTGCCGGTCGATGTCCTCCAGCTCCGGGATCTGGCGGAACATCTCCGCCCGTCTCGTCTCGAACTGCTGATGGCGCCGGGCTTTGTCTGCCTCATATTTTTCTGCGGCGCGGCGCAGGATCTTGCCGTCGTAGCTCATGCCGTAGCCCCCTTATCCCTTAGTGCCGATGTACTTGCGCATCCAGTCGTTTTTCCCGGCGCTCTCCGTCTTTTTCCCGGTGCGCTGCGCGGCGGCGGCGCTCATGCCCTGCTGCGCCTGCTCCGGGGTGAGCCAGCCGTTCTCCTCCCACCGCCGCAGCACAGCGTTGAGATAGCGCCAATTCATCTCTTTTTTGTAAAAGATCGTCTGGTCGTAGGCCAGCGCCACCAGCTCCGGCGAAAAGCCCCTGCTCATCCAGTCGTTCAGATACCGCTCCTCGCTCTCCACCGGCTGCCGTCCGCTGATCTGCAGCGCCCGCAGATAGGCGCCCATCCGGCTGCTGCGGCGGCTCTGCTCCTTGAGATACCGCGCCGCCCGCTCCTGGTCGAACAGCCCCATCTCCGCCCACAGATAGCCTTCCTTTTCCACCTGTCGCATGGTGGGCCGCCGTCCCGGGCCGAAGCGCCGCTCCGCCCGGTCGATGCAGTGGTTCACCAGCAGATAGATCACGTCCGGCGGCAAAGCCACGTCGTCGTACAGTCCCGCCAGGATCTGCAGATCGGCGGTCTTCAGCTTTTTGCCCAGCTTTTCCTCGATCTGCCTCACCAACGCGGCAAAGACGCCGTCCCCCTCCAGCATGTCGGTCAGGTCGCCGGTGGTATAGGTCGGCCGCTCCTCGGCGGGCGCGGCATTTCCGCCTCCGCCCTCCAGCAGTCCCAGCTGCCGCAGCGTCCGCTCGGCGCCGTCAAACCGCTCCGCCGTCCACCGCAGCCGTCCGGCCACCTCCTGGGGCGTCACGCCCCGGTCGGTGCGAAGCAAAAAGAGGTATAAAAGCGCCGCGTCGCCGTCGCCTCTGGCCAGCAGCTTGTCGATCCGCTGGGCCGGCAGGGACACCGCCGTCTCCTGATCCCGCAGGATATATCCGCTCATCTCCGCACCTCCTTTTCACGCTTGTCCTATGATTTTACAATAAAACTCTTTTTTCGTAAAGATATCCCACGTATTTTTTCGCAAAAATCCCTTCCCACGCTTTACGCTCCCTCTTGTTTGTGGTATAATTCAATCTGTATAAGTGTTGGTATGCCACAAAGAGAACAGCACACGAAAGGATGGGATACATCATGGCAAACCGTGTTACGATGAACATCTGCGGACAGGACTACACGCTGGTGGCGGAGGAGAGCCCCTCCTACATGGAGCGCGTGGGCAAGCTGGTGGACGCGAAGCTGAGCGAGGTACTGGACGCCGCCGGTGTCAGCCGCACCGACGCGGCGATCCTCGCCGCCGTCAACATGGCGGACGAGCTGCTGAAGGCGCAGGAGACCGCCGACAACCTCCGCCGCCAGATCAAGAGCTACGCCGACGAGGCCAACCAGGCCAAGAACGAGGCCTCCGATCTGCGCCGTCAGTTGTTCAAGGCCCAGCAGAACAACCGCCGCTGAATGACGGAGCTTCTCTCCCCCGCCGGCTCGCCGGAAGCGCTGCGTGCCGCCGTCCAATCCGGTGCGGACGCGGTATATCTGGGGCTTGACGGGTTCAATGCCCGCCGCAGCGCCCGGAACTTCACGGCGCAGGATCTGGCGGACGCGGTGTCCTATTGCCACCTGCGGGGCGTGCGGGTCTACCTCACGCTGAACACTTTGCTGACCGACCGCGAGCTGCCCGCTGCGCTGGAATCGCTGACACTGGCCGATGCCTCGGGCGTGGACGCGGTGCTGATCCAGGACTGGGGTCTTTTGTCCGCGGCGCGGCAGATCCTGCCGCAGCTGCCCCTCCACGCCAGCACCCAGATGAGCCTTTTCACGCTGGGCGGCGCCCGGATGGCGCGCCGTCTCGGCATGGAGCGGGTGGTGCTGGCGCGGGAGCTGTCCCGTGACGAGATCGCCGCCATTTGCCGTGACTGCAGCGTCGAAGTGGAGGTGTTTGTCCACGGGGCGCTGTGCATGTGCTACTCCGGTCAGTGCGCCATGAGCGCGGTCATCGGCCGCCGCAGCGGCAACCGGGGCGCCTGCGCCCAGCCCTGCCGCCTGCCCTACGGTGTCAACGGCCCCTGCACCGGCGACAGGCATCCCTTGAGCCTCAAGGATCTCAACCTCTCCGACCACCTGTCGGAGCTGTCGGCCATGGGCGTGGCATGCCTGAAGATCGAGGGGCGTATGAAGCGCCCGGAATACGTGGCGCTGGTCACCTCCGTCTATCGCCGCCTTCTGGATGAGGGGCGCGCCCCCACGCCGCAGGAGCGCCGGCAGCTGGCGCAGGCGTTCAGCCGCGACGGCTTTACCGACGGGTACTATCTCGGCAAAAAGGACGCCTCCCTCTTCGGCTCCCGTCCGGAGAGCGCCCGCGCTCCGGAGGGTCTGTTCGCCTCCGTCCGGCATACCTACGAAACCGGCGAGCATCGCCTCCAAAGCGTGTCGCTGCAGGTCTCCCTCCATCGGGCGGAGCCTGCCGTGCTGACCGCCGTCGTCCGCCGGGGCGGCGCGGTCTATACCGCCTCCGCCTCCGGGCCTGTGCCGGAGCCTGCTGCCCACCGCGCCCTGACAGAGCCGGAGCTGGCCGCCCGCCTGAGCAAGACCGGCGGCACGGTCTTCACCGTCTCCTCTGTGGACGTATCGCTGGACGAGGGCCTCGCCCTGTCCGCCGCCGCCGTCAACGCGCTGCGCCGCAGCGTATTGGAGGATCTGACCCGTCAGCTCTCCGCCCCACCGCGGAGCCGGTCGGGTCACGCTGTCCGGCCGCTGTCGCCCCTTCCCCCGGCGCCTGCTGCACCGTCGTCGCCTCTTTTGACCTGTTCCGTCGCCGATCCCCGCCAGCTCACCGAGTCGCTGTGCGCCGGCGTGGAGGCGGTCTACCTTCCGCTGGAGCGGCTGGACGAGGCGGATCTCACCCCCTTCGCCCGATGCACCAAGCTCTTTGCCGTGCTGCCCCGGGTCTTCCGCACGGAGGATGAGCCGCGCTTGCGCGCCATCCTCTCCCGCCACGGCGAACTGCACGGCGCTGTGCTGGGCAATCTGGGACACTTCCCCGTGGTGGAGGGTCTGCCGCTGGAGCTGCGGGGCGATTTCTCTCTGAACGTGACAAACGCCCGCTCTCTGCTCTTTTTGTCCCAACTGGGACTCTCCGCCGCCACGCTCTCCTTCGAGCTGCGGCATCAGCAGCTGCGGGATGTGCCCAAATATCTCCCCTGTGAGGCCGTCGTCTACGGCCGCCTGCCTCTGATGATCACCGAAGCCTGCCCCATCGGCGCCTCCGGGCAATGTTCCCACGGCGCCGGCGGCACGCTGACCGATCGCACCGGCGCCTGCTTCCCCACCCTGTGCGCCTACGGCTGCCGCTGCGAGATCCAGAACAGCCTCCCCCTCTATCTGGCGGACAAGCCGGACTATCGCGCCTGCGGCCTGACTTACGCCCGCCTCCGCTTTACCACCGAAACGGCGGCGGAGTGCCTGTCCGTTCTGCGCCTTTATCAAGGCGCTCCCGGCGAAGCGCCCGCCGCCTTCACCCGCGGCCTGTTCTATCGCGGCGTGGAATAATTGATTTTATTTTGTAATATTATACTGTAATAATACTATTTGTTTTCACTTTTTAGGAGAACCGCACCATGGAACTGAAGCTGAAAGCCCTGTCCCCCCGCATCGGCCGGGACATCCCCGCCCCCCGTTACGCCACCGACGGCGCCGCCGCCATGGATCTTTGCGCCTGCATCGACCAGCCCTGCACCCTTCCTCCGGGAGGGCGTGCGCTGCTGCCCACCGGCGTTGCCATCGCCCTGCCGGACGCGTCCTATGTGGCGTTGATCTACGCCCGCAGCGGCCTGAGCGTGAAGCACGGCGTATGTCTTGCCAACGGCGTCGGCGTCATCGACAGCGACTATCGGGGCGAGCTCCGGGTGGGTCTTGTGAATCTGGGCGACGCCCCCTATACCGTCCAGCCCGGCGACCGCATTGCCCAGCTGATGATCGCGCCGGTGGTGCGCCCCACCCTCACCTTCGTCCCGGAGCTGGACGATACCGCCCGGGGCGCCGGCGGCTTCGGCTCCACAGGGCGGTGAGCGCCATGGCGTCCATCGTACTGGCCTCCGGCTCCCCCCGCCGGCAGGAGCTGCTGCGCCGCATGGGGATAGCGGACTTCACCGTCCGCGTGCCGCAAGTGGAGGAGCGTTGTCCTCCCGGCCTGTCGCCGGAGGACACGGTACGCCGCATCTCTCTGGAGAAGTCGCTGGCCACCCCCTCCGCGCCGGAGGAGCTGGTCATCACCGCCGACACCATGGTGTTTCTGGACGGTCAACGGCTTGGCAAGCCCCGGGACGAAGCCCACGCCCTTGCCATGCTGCGCTCGCTGCAGGGCCGGCGCCACACGGTCTGCACCGGCGTCACCGTCCGTCAGGGCGATCGCACCCTCTGCCGCGCCCGGTCTACCGACGTTTATTTCCGTCCCGCCTCCGACGGCGAGCTGCGCGCCTACATCCGCGGCGGCGAGCCCATGGACAAGGCGGGCGCCTACGGCGTGCAGGGGCAGGGCGCGCTGCTGGTGGAGCGGATCGACGGCGACTTTTTCAACGTGATGGGTCTTCCCGTCCTGCTGCTGTCCCAAATGCTGGCGGAATTCGGCGTGCGGCTTTTGTCCGACGAGTGAGGCGATTATGAAGCGATTTTTCACCAAAGGCGGGATCATTTTGCTCTCCGCCGTCACCACGGTGGCGGTGCTTTTGTGCATCGTCTCCGCCGTCAACAGCGGCACCGGGCCCATCTATGACGCCTTCGGCGTCGTCGCCTCCCCCTTCCGGGCCGCCGGCGCGGCGGTGGGTCGCTGGGTGCAGGGGATCGGCGCCCGTTTTGAAAGCGTGGAAGCGCTGCAGCAGCGCAACGAGGAGCTGGAGCGCCGGGTCGCGGAGCTGGAGGAGGCTCTGCGCACTGCCGAAACCGACAGTGAGGAGAACGCCCGTCTGCGGGAGCTGCTGGGTCTTCGCCAGCAGCGCCGGGATCTTCAGCTGGAATCGGCCTTCGTCACCGGCCGCAGCAGCTCCAACTGGGCGTCCACGCTGACGCTGGGCAAGGGCACCTCCTCCGGCATCGCCATCGGCAACTGCGTGGTGGATCAATACGGCGCGCTGATCGGCGTAGTCACCGAGGCGGGCTATAACTGGTGCACCGTCACCACGGTGCTGGACACCTCGTCCCAGCTGGGCGCCATGGTCTTTCGCACCGGCGAAACGGCCATCGCCTCCGGCGATCTGCGTCTCATGCCGGAAAACCGTCTGCGCCTCCGTTTTCTGGAGGGCGGCAGCAATCTCATCAACGGCGATCTGGTGGTCACCTCCGGTCTGGGGGGCTATAACCCCGCCGGTCTGGTCATCGGCTCGGTGGAGGAGGTACAAAGCGACGACGGCGGTCTGGAGCGCTACGCCATCCTGCTGCCCAAGGCGGACGTGGCCGCCGCGGTGGAGCTGTTCGTCATCACCTCCTTTGAAATCGTGGAATAGCGCCCATTCTCATTCTGTGAGGTTTTGCCATGAAGCAAGGCAGTCTCTTTTATCGCTGGCTTTTTTACGCGCTGGCGTCGCTTCTTTTTCTGGCGCTGCAGCGTCTGCTGCTGGATCGGCTGGCTCTGTGGGGGGTGCACCCCTTCGTGCTGCCGGTGCTGGTGGCCGTTGCCGCCTCCTGGGAGGATCGGCAGGAGAGCCTGTGCGCCGCCGCGGTGTTCGGCCTTTTGTGCGATCTGTGGGCGCCGTCGGTGATCCCCTGCTTTTATCTTCTCTCCTTTGCCGCCGCGGCGCTGCTGTCGGGCGTCATCGCCCGCCGGTGGATCATGCCCGGCTTTTTCTGCGCCGTGGCCGTCTCGGTGTCGGCGCTGGCGGTCAACAGCCTGCTCACCATGCTGTTTCTGGCCTTTCGCGGCCGGGTCGACACGCCGGCCGCCCTGTGGCTGTCCGCCCGTGAGCTGCTGCTGTCGGCGCCGCTGTCCATCCCCGTGTACTTCCTCTTTCTCCCCATCCACCGCCGCTTTGCCGCGGAGTAGACCTCATTCAGGAGCCTTTTATGAAGCAGCAAAACCCTCTCAAACCGAAATTGTTTCTTCTGGTCGGCTTGTTCGGCCTTATTCTGGTGCTGTTTTCTTTTGAGCTCTACCACGATCAGATCGTGGAGGGCGACCGGTATCTGGCGGCCTCCGCCGCCAGCACCGCCTCCACGGAAACGGTGGTGGCCTCCCGTGGCGTGATCACCGACCGCAACGGCAGGCTGCTGATCGGCAACCGCCTGACCTACACCCTCTCCTTCTCCGCCGACCCCTTCGGCGGCGACGACGCAGCCTGCAACCAGGCGATCCTCCGCCTTCTCTCCCTGCTGGAGGAAAACGGCCTTGCCTGGGAGGACGATTTCCCCGTCAGCGCCGGCATACCGTTTGAATACGACGCCTCGGCACAGGAGGATGACGACTTCCTCGATTTCCTCGCCGCCCATAAGCTGAAGGGCCTGCCTGCGGCGGAGCTGGTCACCCGCCTGTGCGCCCTCTATCAGATCGACGGATCCTCCGCGGACTGGACGGCGGTGCGCCGCGTGCTGGGCGTGCGCTACGCACTGGAGCGCCGGGACCCCTGCCTCCTCTGCCGCGATGTGCCGGTGGAGCTGATCAGCCGCATCGTGGACGGGCATTTTGCCGGCGCCCGGACCGGCACCGCTTCGGCGCGGGTCTATTTCACCTCCTGCGCCGCCCATATTCTGGGCCGCGTTTCCCGCATCTACGCCGAGGACTGGGACAAATACCGGGAGCTGGGCTATTCCATGGACGCGCTGGTGGGCACCGGCGGTGTGGAGGAAGCGTTTGAGTCCTACCTCCACGGCGTCAACGGCACCCGCCTCATCACCACCGACGCCGCCACCGGCCGGATCACCGGCGAGCTCTACACCCGGGATCCCAAGCCCGGCAGCACCGTGTCCCTGACGCTGGACGTGGATCTTCAGCACTCCGCCGAATCGGCGCTGGCCGCCACCATCGAGGAGATGATCTCCAAGGATCAGGTGCCCCGCGGCGGCGCCGCCGCCGTGGTCAAGGTAGGCTCCGGCGAGGTGCTGGCACTGGCCTCCTATCCCACCTACGACCTGGCACACTTCGACCAGATCTACGATCAGCTGCTGGCCGATCCCCGCGCCCCCATGTTCAACCGTGCCGTGGACGGACTCTATGCCCCCGGCTCCACCTTCAAGCCCTGCACGGCAGTGGCGGCGCTGGAAAGCGGCGTCATCACCCCCTCCACCACCATCCGCGACCGGGGGATCTACACCTATTATGAATATCCCCAGCCCATGTGCTGGATCTATCAGGGCGGCGGCGGTACCCACGGCTCTCTGAACGTCACCCGCGCCATCACCGAGTCCTGCAACTATTTCTTCTACGAGGTGGGCCGTCTCACCGGCATCGAAACGCTGGACAGCTACGCCGCCCAGTTCGGACTGGGTCAGCACACCGGCATCGAGATCGGTGACAGCGCCGGTGCGCTGGCCTCCGAGGAATACGCTCTCTCCCACGGTCTGGAGTGGTCGGAGGGGCAGGTCATCACCGCCGCCATCGGGCAGAGCTACAACCTGTTCACCCCTCTGCAGCTGGCCAATTACGTGGCCACGCTGGTCTCCGGCGGCAAGCACTACGACGCTCACCTTCTCAAATCCGTGTACAGCACCGACAGCAGCTCTCCGGTCTACGAGTATGACCGGCCGCCCCGCAACGTGATCCCCATCAGCGACAGCACGCTGGAGGCGGTGCTCTCCGGCATGCACGATCTCACCACCTTCGGCGGCGTGTCCTCCCAGTTCAGCGACTGCATCGTCTCCGCCGGCGCCAAAACCGGCACGGCGCAGGTGGGCACCGAGCTCAACAACGGCGTTTTCGTGGCCTTCGCCCCCTATGAAAACCCGGAGATCGCCGTGGCAGTAGTCATCGAAAAGGGCGGCGCAGGCGCCGCGCTGGCCGGCACTGCCGTGTCCATCATCAACGCCTATTTTACCCCTGTCCCCGCCGGCGACGCCACCGGCGAAAACGTTCTTCTCAAGTGATCTCCCCTCATTCTTTTCTCACGAGGTTTCTGTATGTCCGACCGTTTTGTTTTCGATCCCCGCGATGAACGCTATAAGTCCCCCTTCGGCGCCGTCCCCTGCGGCGGCGCTGTTTCCTTTACCCTCCGCCCCCTGTCCGGCGAGGGGTTCTGCGCCTGTGCGCTGCTGGTGCAGCGGGAGTTCGCCGCCGCCGCGGACGAGGTGCCTCTGCCCGCCGTGGGCGGCGCGGGCGACCTGTTCACCGGCGTCTACACCGCGCCGGACGCGCCGGATCTTTTGTGGTACGCCTTTCGCTTCACCCGGCGCGACGGCTCCTGCGTGTTCTTCGGCCGGGGCGGCTATTGTGCCGAGGGCGCGCTCCAGCGCTGGCAGCTCACCGTGTACGACGGCACTTTTCCCACGCCCCGTTGGTTTGGCGAGGGCTTGACTTACCAAATTTTTCCAGATCGTTTCTGCCGCCTTTCCGTGCCCGATCCCACCGGCATGGTGGGGCAGCGCACCGTACATCAGAACTGGGACGACGTGCCGGACTATCTGCCCGATGCGCAGGGAAAGATCACCTGCAGTGACTTTTTCGGCGGCTCTCTGGCCGGGATCACCTCCAAGCTGGACTATCTGCAAAGTCTGTCGGTGACCACGCTGTACCTGTGCCCCATTTTCGAGTCCCAGAGCAACCACCGCTACAACACCGCCGACTATACCGCCATCGACCCCATGCTGGGCACCGAGGCGGATCTGCGCGTCCTGTGCGCTGAGGCGGCCAAACGAGGCATCCACGTGATGCTGGACGGCGTGTTCAACCACACCGGCTCCACCAGTCGCTATTTCAACGCCGACGGCTATTATCCCCAGCTGGGCGCCGCTCAAAGCCCCCTGTCCCCCTATTACAGCTGGTACAATTTCCGCCGTTGGCCCGATGACTACGAAAGCTGGTGGGGCATCCAGACCATGCCGGCCGCCAACGAGAACGATCCCGGCTACCGGGAGTTCATCGTCACCGGGGAGAACAGCGTGGTACGCCGGTGGCTGCGCTGCGGCGCCGATGCATGGCGGCTGGACGTGGCGGACGAGCTGCCCGACGGGTTCATCGCCGATATCCGCCGGGTGATGACAGAAGAGAAGCCGGACAGCTTTCTGTTGGGCGAGGTCTGGGAAGACGGCAGCAACAAGATCGCCTACTCCCGGCGCCGCCGGTATCTGCTGGGCGGCGAGACCAACGGCCTGATGAACTACCCCTTCCGCACCGCCGCGCTGCAGTACCTTACCGGCGGCAGCGCCGCCGATTTCAAGGAGGCCATGGAGACCCTGCGGGAGAACTATCCCCCCGCAGCCTTCTATTCCGCGCTGAACTTCCTCTCCACCCACGATACGCCCCGGATCCTGACGCTGCTGGGGCTGGCGCAGGGCGCCATGCCGGACACCAAGGCCGGCCGTGCCGCCTACCGCCTTCATCCCGCCGAGCGAATTTTGGGCGCCGCCCGGCTGCGGCTGGGCGCGCTGCTGCTGTACACCTTCCCCGGCTCGCCCTGCCTCTATTACGGCGACGAGGCGGGCATGGAAGGCTTTGAAGATCCTCTCAACCGGGGCACCTACCCCTGGGGACGGGAGGACAGCTCCTTCCTCCGCTATTTCCGCCTGCTGGGGCAGCTGCGGAGCACCCGCCCCTCTCTGCGCCGGGGCGATATTACCTATCTCTACGCCGAAGGCGGCGGACTGGTGTTTTGCCGCCGGGCGGAGGAGGAGCGCACGCTGACGGCGCTGAACGCCTCCGATGCTCCGCTGGAGCTGACGCTGCCGTGGGAGGGCGACATGGCCACGGACCTCCTGCGCCGCCAGCAGTTTTTCGTCAGCGGCGGGCTGCTGCACGTATCTCTGCCGCCCCTGTCCGCCCTGCTTCTGGCGTGACCCTCTGCCCCGGCAATGTTTCACGTGAAACATTGCCGGGGCGTTTTTTGCGCTGATAGATGTTTCACGTGAAACATTGCTTTGCAAAAATTAATTTCTCAACAGATTTCTATTGAAACACAGCGGTTTTGTGTTATACTATATCAATAAGAACGGACATGAAGGGGGCGCACCGTCTGTGGCAAAGATCATCGCCATCGTCAACCAAAAGGGCGGCGTGGGAAAAACCACCACCTGCGTCAATCTGACCGCCGCGCTGGTGCAATCCGGCAAGCGGGTGCTGCTGTGCGATTTCGACCCGCAGGCCAACGCCACCTCCGGCATGGGGGTGGACAAGACCACCTCCGGCGGCGTTTACGACGTGATCATCAACGGCAAGGATGTGCGCGCCGCCATCGTTTCGACACATTACGGCGACGTGCTGCCCTCCAACAAGTCGCTGGCGGGCGCCGGGATCGAGATGATCGGCATGGAAAACCGTCAGTTTTTGCTGAAAACCGCCTTGGAGCAGGTGCGACGGGACTACGATTTTATTTTCATCGACTGCCCTCCCTCGCTGGAGCTTTTGACGCTGAACGCCCTGTGCGCCGCGGATTCTCTGCTGGTGCCGCTGCAGGGCGAATACTACGCGCTGGAGGGGCTGAGCGACCTGATGAACACGGTGCGGGTGGTGCGCCGGAGCATGAACCCCTCCCTCCACGTGGAAGGCGTGCTGCTGACCATGTTTGACGGGCGCACCAACCTGGCCATTCAGGTGGCGCAGGAGGTCAAGCGCTTCTTCCCCGGCAAGGTCTACGCCACGGTGGTGCCCCGGAACGTGCGGCTGAGCGAGGCGCCCAGCCACGGCAAGCCCATCACCGCCTACGACCGCACCTGCCGGGGCGCGGAGGCTTATACCGCGCTGGCGGCTGAATTTCTTAAGAAAACGTCCGAAAAGGAGTGATCTGCGATGGCAAATCCCGCCAAGGGGCTCGGCAAGGGGCTGGGTGCCCTGCTGGGCAACGACTTCATGGACACGCAGGAGGAAAAGGAGCGGCTGGAGCTGCCCATCTCCCAGATCGAAAACAGCTCCTCGCAACCCCGCAAGACCTTTGATCCGGAGGCGCTGGAGGATCTGGCGGAGTCCATCCGCCAGCACGGCATTCTGCAGCCGCTGACCGTGCGGCGCCTGCAATCCGGCTACTACCAGATCATCGCCGGCGAGCGCCGGTGGCGCGCCGCCAAGCTGGCAGGTCTTTCCCGGGTACCCGCTATCGTTATTGAGGCGGACGACCAGAAGGCCATGGAGCTGGCCATGATCGAAAATCTGCAGCGGGAGGATCTGAACCCGCTGGAGGAGGCCAGAGGCTACCAGGCGCTGACCGATCGCTTCGGTCTGACCCAGGAGCAGGCCGCCCAGCGGGTGGGAAAATCCCGCGCGGCGGTGACCAACGCCCTGCGGCTGCTGCATCTGCAGCCCACGGTGCAGGCCATGGTGGAGGAAAACCGGCTGTCCGCCGGGCACGCCAGAGCCCTGCTGATGCTGTCGGGCGCCGTGCAGGAGGACGCCGCCCGGGCGGTGGAGCGGGATCACCTGTCGGTGCGGCAGACGGAGCTGCTGGTGAAACGGCTCTCCGCCGGGAAAAAGCCGGCAAGACCCACCACCGGCATCACCGTCAACTACGCCGAAGCGGCCGCCCAGGAGCTGAGCAGCAGACTGGGACGGGGCTGCCGCATCGTGGGCGGAAAGAAAAAGGGCAAGATCGAGCTGGAATATTATGGAACTGACGATCTGAACGGTCTGATCGACGCCCTGTATACCATGCGAAAAAACTAACGCCCTGCGGCGCTTTCAAAGGAGAGAATACAATCCATGCTTGATATTCGTTTTTTGCGGGAAAACCCGGAGCTTGTCAAGGAAAATATCCGGAAAAAATTTCAAAACGCCAAACTGCCGCTGGTGGATGAGGCGGTGGCGCTGGACGCCGAGCGCCGGGACGTGATGGCCCGGAGCGACGAGCTGAAGGCAGAGCGCAACAAGCTGAGCAAGGCCAACGGCCCCCTGTTCGGCCAGCTGAAAAAGTGCGAGGATCCCGCTCGCAAGGCCGAGCTGGAGGCGCAGATCGCCGCCAACAACGACGCCGTGCGGGCCAACGCCGAGGAATTGGCCCGGCTGGACGGACGGCTGACCGAGGTGAGCGAGCAGCTGAACAAGATCATGTTGGTGATCCCCCAGATGATCGACCCCAGCGTGCCCATCGGCCCGGACGACAGCTGCAACGTGGAGGTCCAGCGCTTCGGCGAGCCCAAAGTCCCCAACTTTGAGATCCCCTACCACACCGACATCATGGAGCGCTTTGACGGCATCGACCTGGACGCCGCCGGCCGGGTATCCGGCAACGGGTTTTACTATCTCATGGGCGACATCGCCCGGCTCCACAGCGCCATGACTGCTTACGCCCGGGATTTCATGATCGGCAAGGGATTTACCTATTGTATCCCTCCC
>JAFTBL010000065.1 GCA_017455225.1 Oscillospiraceae bacterium | reverse complement strand
GATTTGTTTTAGTCATTATACTATTGCTGACCGGCGTAGTCAAACATCTGACTTTTGAAGCAAAAGGAGGCACTTCCTTACGAAGTGTCTCCCTCCGGCAGTCCTTTTTCGTTTCATTCCTCAAACGCCGCCTCGCCGAACAGCGTCCACGGGTAGCTCCGGGGCGGCGGACAGGTCACGTCCAGCGCTTTGCCGGTGACGGGATGCCGCAGCGCCATGTGGCAGGACCACAGGGCGGCGGTGCACCTCTCGTCCCGGCTGCCGTAGCGGATGTCCCCCAGCAGGGGGAGCCCCCGGTGGGAAAACTGCACCCGGATCTGGTGGGTGCGCCCGGTGTGCAGCGTCACGCGCACCAGCGTCAGCTCCCCGGCCTGCGCCAGCGTCACGTAGGACAGGCTTGCCTCCCGCACGCCCTTGCGCATCCGGGACACCACGTAGCTTTTGTTGTGTCCGGCGTCGTGGAACAGCAGGTCTGTCAGCGTGTCCTCCGGCAGCGCCGGGCGTCCCCGCAGCACCGCCAGATATTCCTTGACCACCTGCTTTTCGCGGATGGCGGCGGTCAGTCGTCCGGTCACGTCCTTCCGGCGGGAGAACAGCATCACGCCGCCCACGATCTTGTCCAGCCGGTGCACGGTGGCGATATACTCATTCTGCCCCAGCGCCCGGTAGTGCTGCCGCAGCAGCTCCGGCATGGACGCGCCCCGCTGCCCGTCCTCGGACAGCACGCCCACCGGCTTCACCGCGGCGCACAGATGGGCGTCCTCCCGCAGGATCGTCAATTCCGTCGCGGCCATTTATCTTCTGCGTCCGCGATAGGTGACGTTTCCGCTGCGGCGGCGGGCCTTCCCGTAGCGGCGCCGGGGCCGCAGCAGCTTCCGCCAGATCACGATCACCACGATCAGCGCCGCCAGCGCCAGCAGTCCCAGCTTCACGTAGGAGCGGGAGAAAAGCTCCTGCAGGGCGGCCTTTCCCGCCAGAAACCGGGACAGGGACACGTCGTTCAGCGCCAGCAGCGGCACAGTCACGTAGTCGTGACCGTTGTAGCTCACGGTCACGGTGCCCAGCTGCTGTCCGGCGCTTACCGGCGCCTCCACCGACTCCGGCAGCTCCAGCGTGTACTCAAGGTCTTCCTCCGCGTCCAGCCCGATGGGCAGCAGCGCCTGGGTGTCCTCGGCGGGATAGACCATCACCGTGTCCGTCTCCTTGGACAGGGTCACCGCCACGGGATACAGCGTTTCGGTGCGCAGCACGGTCATGGGCGCAAAGCTGTCAAAGCCCCAGTCGAACAGCCGGGCCGTCTCGGTAAAGCTCATGATCCAGCCGTCCTCGCTGACGCCGGCGCCCAGCACCACGCTCACCAGCGTGCGCTCGCCCCGGGCGGCGGCGGCCACCAGACAGTTGCCGGCCTCGTCGGTGGTGCCGGTCTTGATGCCGAAAGCGCCGTCGTAGAGGTAGCCCAGCCGGATCCAGTTGGAGATCAGCGCGTTGGTGCTGTGCAGTTCCCGCTCGTCGGACATATTGGTGGCGGGCACCGTGTAGGATTTGCTGCCGCACACGGTGAGGAAGCCTTCATACTTCATGGCCTCCCGCGTGAACAGATAGATGTCCCACGCGGTGGTGAAGTGATCCGGGTGATGCAGTCCGGAGGTGTTGACGAAATGGGTGCCCTCGCACCCCAGCTCCTGTGCCCGCCGGTTCATGCGGTCAACGAAGGCGTCCCGGGAGCCGTCGATGGCCTCGGCGAAGATGTTGCCCACCTCGTTGGCGGATTTGAGCAGCAGGCAGTACAGCAGCTGCTCCACCGTCAGTATCTCGCCCTCCACGATGTCAGCGGTGCTGCTGTCCCACGTCAGGTCTGCCAGCGCGGTGGCGGTGGCGGTCAGCGGCTGATCCATCCGCAGCTCGCCCCGCTCGATGGCCTCGAACACCAGCAGCGCCACCATCACCTTGGTGATGCTGGCGGGATATTGCTTCGTATGCTCGTTTTTGCCGTAAAGCTGCAGCCCGGTCTCCATGTCCATCAGCAGCGCGGCCTTGGCCTGCGCGTCCGGGTCTTCGATGGCGCAGGCGGGCACGGCGGGCAGCAGCAGCCACACCAGCGCGGCCAGCAGCAGGGCGGATAAAAAGCGGCGGAATTTCATATATCCATTTCTCCCAAAGTGTGTTATAATCACTGTATGTACCGTCTTGTGGTATTATTATAAGCAAAACGGCCAGGGGAGTCAACCGTGAGAAGACCGGAAAAAGTCACAAAAAGCGAGATATTTTCCCTCTGCTGCACGGTGCTGTTCCTGTTGGGGGTGCTGGTGCTGCGCCTTACCGTCGCCCGGGGCGACTACGCCGGCTACGTCGTGCAGCCTCAGCGCAGCGGCGCGGAGGGGGAAACGGCGGAGCTGCTGGATCTGAACCGGGCGGACGCGGCGGCGCTGGAGCGGCTGCCGGGCGTGGGCCCCACGCTGGCGGCGCGGATCGTGGACTACCGCCGCGCCCACGGCGCCTTCGCCTCGGTGGAGGAGCTTTTGCAGGTGGAGGGCGTCGGGCCCGCCACGCTGGAGGGACTGCGTCCCTATGTGACCGTCGACGGTCAGAGGAAGGGAGGATGAGCGATGAAGATCCTGGTGGTGGACGATGAAAAGCTGCTGGTGAAGGGCATCCGCTTCAATCTGGAGAACGAGGGCTATCAGGTGGAAACCGCCTACGACGGCGCCGCCGCCGTGGAGCTGGCGCGAACGGGACGCTTCGATCTCATCGTGCTGGATCTGATGATGCCGGTGCTCTCCGGCAGCGAGGCGTGCATGAAGATCCGGGAATTCTCCGACGTGCCCATCATCATGCTCACCGCCCGCAGTGAGGACGCGGACAAGCTGATGGGCTTCGCCTGCGGCGCCGACGATTACGTGACCAAGCCCTTCAACATTCTGGAGCTGAAGGCGCGCATCAAGGCGCTGCTGCGCCGCAGCGGCGGCAGCAGCACTTCTCACGCCGACGCGCTGATCACCGTGGGCGAAGTGTCGCTGGACACCCGCCAGAGGGTGGCGGTGCGGGGCGGGCAGACCATCGACCTGACCGCCAAGGAGTACGATCTCATCGCGCTGCTGATGAAGAATCCCCGGCGCGTGTTCAGCCGCGAAGCGCTGATGGATCAGGTGTGGGGCTACTCCTACGCCGGCGACTACCGCACGGTGGATGTGCATATCCGCCGCCTGCGGGAGAAGCTGGAGCCGGACCCCGCCTCGCCGGTCTACATCATCACCAAGTGGGGGGTGGGTTACTATTTCCAAGGGTAGAACCAGCCTTCAGTTCAAGGTGGGCCTCAGCTACATGGCCATCATCGCCGCGGTGCTGGTGCTGATGAACTCCTATCCGCTTCTGGTGTCGCAGAATCTGGTATTCCGCTCCAAGGAGAGCAGCATGTCCTCCGGGGTGCGGCTCATCAGCGCGTCGCTGGCGGGCCTGGCGAATCTGACGGAGGAGAACGTGACCCAGGCGCTGTCCGACCTGCGGGATACGGGCGTCAGCCGCGTCATGGTCACCGACACCGCCGGCCGGGTGCTGTATGACACCCGTGAAAGCGGCACCGCCAAGGGCATGTACGCCCTGTACACCGAGCTTGCCCAGGCGCTGGGCGGCAACGACGCCTTCTACTGCCGCTACGACGCCGAGGCGTTCCACAGTCGCTGCGCCGTGCCGGTGGTGTACCGCAGCCGCATTGTGGGCGCCGTATACGCCTACGATTACGATACCGAGCAGGCCCGGCTTTTGCAGAGCCTGCAGAAAAACCTGCTGGTCATCTCCGCGGTGGTGGCGGTGGTGGTGCTGGGGCTGAGCCTGCTTTTAAGCCGCCTCTTCACCCAGCAGATCAGCAGCCTGCTCCAGTCTATCCGGCAGGTGCGTCAGGGCGCTTACAGCCACCGTGCCACCGTCCGGGGCAGCGACGAGCTGTCCCAGATCGCCGCCGAATTCAACAGCCTTACCGACCGTCTGCAGACCACCGAGGCGGCTCGCCGCCGCTTTGTGTCCGACGCCAGCCACGAGCTGAAGACCCCGCTGGCGGGCATCCGCCTTCTGACCGACTCCATTTTGCAGACCGACCGCATGGAGGCGGACACTGTGCGGGAGTTCGTCAGCGACATCGGGCAGGAGGCGGAGCGTCTGAGCCGCATCACCGAGGATCTGCTGCAGCTGACCCGCCTTGACAGCGGGGCCATCAGCCAGCCCCACCGGGTGGAGGTGGCGCCGGTGCTGGCGCGGGTGGTGCACATGCTGGGCGCCGTGGCGCGGGAAAAGCAGGTGGCGCTCTCCTGCAGCAGCTGCGACGGCGCGGCGGTGCCGGCCACGGAGGACGAGGTGCATCAGATCCTCTATAATCTCATGGAGAACGGCGTCAAGTACTCCCGTCCCGGCGGCTTCGTCCATACGACGCTCCGGGTGGAGGAGCAGGCGGTGATCATCGAGGTGGAGGACGACGGCATCGGTATTCCCGACGAGGATATGCCCCATGTGTTCGACCGGTTTTACCGGGTGGATAAAATGCGCTCCCGTCAGGTCGGCGGCACGGGTCTGGGGTTATCCATCGTGCGGGATACGGTGGTGCGGCGGGGCGGCGCCATCGAGGTGCGCCACCGCGACGGCGGCGAGGGCACGGTGTTTTCCGTGCGCCTGCCCTTGTGCGAGGGG
>JAFTBL010000064.1 GCA_017455225.1 Oscillospiraceae bacterium | reverse complement strand
ATGGCCACCGGTATGAACGTGGGGCTTGTGGTGCTGGAGCCCTGCGACGTCTATACCTATGAAAGCCGCGGCAGGGAAGTGGCGATCCTCCTGTTTGAGGGCGCAGTGCGTTACGCGTGGAACGACCGCACGGCGGAGGCCGTGCGCCCGGACTGCTTCCACTATGAGGGGTACTGCCTTCTGGCGCCCCGGGGCACCAAGATCACGCTGACCGCCCGCAGCCACAGTGAGCTGTACGTGCAGGACGCGGAGAATGACCGGGAGTATGAGCCGGTGCTCTATACCCCCGACGCGGTGCTGACCCAGCACGCCGGCGCCAACGGCGAGCTGAAGGGCTGCATGCGCCGGGAGATCAAAACTTATTTCGACTATGACAACGCGCCCTTTTCCAATATGGTGCTGGGCGAGGTGCTGAACTATCCGGGGCGCTGGTCGTCCTACCCGCCCCACCATCACCCCCAGCCGGAGGTGTATTTCTATCGCTTTGACCGCCCGCAGGGCTTCGGCGCGGGCTTTGCCAACGGGGATATTTATCAAACGCGGCACAACGGCTGCGCCGTCATCACCCACGGGTTCCACTCTCAGGTGTGCGCACCGGGCTACGCCATGTGCTACGCATGGGGCATCCGCCATTTGCCGGGCGACCCGTGGCGCAAAACCCGCATTGACGACGAGGCGCACGCGTGGCTTTGGCGTGACGACGCCAACGAACATATTTTTCAAGGCTGAACATCAGGAGGGGAGAGCATGGAAACCGTACGCTTGACCATGGCGCAGGCGCTGGTGCGCTTTTTGGAGCAGCAGTATCTGGAGGTGGACGGCGCTGCGCACCGCTTTGTCCACGGCGTATTCATCATTCCCGGCCACGGCAACGTGGTGGGGCTGGGACAGGCGCTGGCGCAGGAGACGAAGCAGCTGAAGATCTATCAGGGCAAGAACGAGCAGGGCATGGCGCAGGCGGCGGTGGCCTTTGCCAAGCAGAAAAAGCGCAAGGAGATCTGCGTGGCTACCTCCTCGGTAGGCCCCGGCGCGGCCAATATGGTCACGGCCTGCGCCACCGCCACCGCCAACAACATCCCACTGCTGGTGCTGCCCGGCGACACCTACGCCTGCCGCCAGCCGGATCCGGTGCTGCAGCAGGTGGAGCAGACCCCCAGCCTGTCCATCACCACCAACGACGCCTTCAAGGCCGTCTGCCGCTACTGGGATCGGATCACCCGGCCGGAGCAGCTGATGAGCGCTCTGCTTTCCGCTTTCCGCGTGCTCACAGACCCTGCCGATACCGGTGCGGTGTGCCTTGCCATGCCGCAGGACGTGGAGGGTGAGGCGTACGATTATCCGGTCAGCTTTTTCCAAAAGCGGGTGTGGCGTCTGGAGCGTCGTCCTGCTGCGGAATCGGCGCTGCAGGCGGCAGCGGAGACGATCCGCAGCGCGAAGCGCCCGCTGCTGATCTGCGGCGGCGGTGTGCGCTACAGTGAGGCGCATCAGGAATTCCGCCGCTTTGCCGAGGCGACCGGCATCCCCTTTGCCGAAACGCAGGCGGGCAAGTCCGCCGTGGTGTGGACGCACCCGCTGAACATGGGCGGCGTGGGCGTTACCGGCTGCTCCATGGCCAACGAGCTTGCAAGGGAAGCGGACGTGGTCATCGGCGTAGGCACACGGTATACCGACTTTACCACCTCATCCAAGTGGCTTTTCCGGGAGGATTGCAGGTTCGTCAATATCAATGTGTCGCCCTTTCAGGCGCTGAAGATGGACGCGGTGCCGGTGATTGCCGACGCCAAGGAAGCGCTGCCCCGTCTGGAGCGTCTGCTGGCGGGTTATCGCGCCCCCTATACCGGCCAGGTCGAGGCGGCGCGGGAGCGGTGGCTGCAGGAGCTGGAGCGGCTGGACGGCTTTGCTTATGAACCGACGGATGGCTGGTCGCCCCTCATCAACGACGCGAACGCCGGATCTGCCCGCCGTTTCGCCCACGACCTCCGCGCGGAGCTGACGCAGGTGGAGGCGCTGGGTGCGCTGAATGCCATGATGGCCGACGACGACGTGGCCGTCGGTGCGGCAGGCTCCCTGCCCGGCGATATGCAGCGGATGTGGCGTGCCCGGGGCGTGGATACCTACAACATGGAGTACGGCTACTCCACCATGGGCTATGAGATCGCCGGGGCGCTGGGCGTAAAGCTGGCCGTAGGCGAGGGCCGGGAGGTGTACGCCTTCTGCGGCGACGGCAGCTTCAACATGCTCCACAGCGAGCTGATCACCGCCTGCCAGGAGCACAAAAAGATCAATGTTTGCCTTTTTGACAATGCCAGCTTTGGCTGCATCAACAACTTGCAGGTCGGACACGGCAATGAAACGTTTTACACAGAGCTGCGCTACCGCAACGGCGACGGATTGAACGGTGCCTTTATGGATATCGACTACGCCAAGGTGGCGGAGGCTTACGGCTGCAAGGCATACCGCGTGCGCACCATGGCGGAGCTTCGTCAGGCGTTTTCGGACGCCCGGCAGGTCAGGGACGTGCCGGTGCTGTTTGATATCAAGGTGCTGCCCAAGACCATGACGGATGGCTATGGCTCCTGGTGGCGCGTGGGCGACACAGAGGTCAGCGAAAAGGCGGAGAACGTGGCGGCCTACCGGGATCATCTTGCCCACGTAAAGGACGCGCGGAAGTATTAAAAAGGAGAGCGGAGAGAACCATGGAAAGAGAATTGAAGATCGGCATCATCGGCTGCGGTGCCATTGGCAAGGATCACTGCCGCCGCATCATGGAAACAGTACCCGGCGCCACGGTGGCGGCGGTTTCGGACTACGTGGCTGCCGCCGCTGACGAGACGGCGAAGCGGTGGGGCATCCGATCCTTCGGCAGCGACTGTGACGGCATGATCAAGGACAGCGGCGTGGAGGCGGTGGTTATCACCTCCATCGACCCCACCCACCACGACTACGTGATGAAAACGCTGGCGGAGGAGAAGTGGTGCTTCTGCGAAAAGCCTCTGAGTCAGAATGCCGCCGACTGTGAGGAGATCCTCCGCCGGGAGGTGGAAATCGGTCGCCGGCTGGTACAGGTGGGCTTTATGCGCCGCTATGACCGGGGCTATGCGGAGATGAAGCGCATCATCGACTCCGGCGAGCTGGGGGCGCCGCTTCTCATCAAGGCGTGCCACCGCAACGTCTCCCAGGGTCCCGGCTTCAAAACGGAGAACGGTGTGACCAACGTGGCCATCCACGAGCTGGATATCTGCCGGTGGCTCCTGGGCGATGAGTACGAGGACGCCCAGTGCGTCCGGGTGCGCCAAAGCGCCAACTCCACCAAGGGCTACGACAACCCGCAGGTCATGCTGCTGCGCACGAAGAAGGGATGCTTCATCGACGTGGAGGTGCAGGTGGCGGACGGCTACGGTTACGATATCCAGTGCGAGGTGGTGTGCGAAAACGGCACCGTCAAGCTGCCCGATCCCTACGCCGTGGTACGCCGCGCCCGCCCTGCCGGGTGGGACAGCATGCAGCCCGCCGCGTGTATGCCCATTATGACCGACTGGAAAGAGAGATTCATTGAGGCCTACGATATCGAGCTGTGCCGCTGGGCGGAGAGCGTCCGGAACGGCAGACTCACAGGCCCCTCTGCTTGGGACGGCTATGTGGCCTGCGTGGCGGGTGACGCGCTGAACGCCTCCCGCGGTACCTCGCGGTTTTACAAGGTGGATACCGTGGAAAAGCCGGCGCTGTACCGGTGATCTATCAACAATAAAAGGAGTATGCTTATCCATGAAACTCATCCGCGCAACAGACTACAGGGATATGTCCCGCAAGGCGGCAAATCTCATCTCCGCCCAGATCATCATGAAGCCCAACGCCGTTATCGGCCTTGCCACCGGCAGTACGCCGGTGGGGCTGTACGCCCAGCTCATCGACTGGTACAATAAGGGAGATATTGATTTTTCTCAGGTCACCACCTTCAATCTGGACGAATATCGGGGCCTGCCCCGTACCCACGAGCAGAGCTATTGGTATTTCATGCACAAAAACCTCTTCGACCACATCAACGTTAAGCCGGAGAACGTCCACGTGCCCAACGGCTTGGCAAGCGCGGAAACGGCGGGAGCGGAGTACGACGCCATGATCGAGGCGGCGGGCGGCATCGACCTGCAGCTTCTGGGCATCGGCTCGGACGGGCACATCGGCTTCAACGAGCCGGGCGCCGCCTTCGAGCTTGGCACCCATTGCGTGGATCTGACGGAAAAGACCATCTCCGACAACGCCCGGTTTTTTGAGAGTGCCGATGAGGTGCCCCGGCAGGCGTATTCGATGGGCGTCAAGTCCATCATGCAGGCGCGGAAGGTGCTCATGGTGGTCAACGGCAAGAACAAGGCTGAGATCGTGCGCCGTGCGTTTTTCGGCCCGGTGACGCCGGAGGTGCCCGCCAGTATTTTGCAGATGCACCCGGATTTCACACTGGTAGGCGATGCGGAGGCGCTGTCCCTGATCTGACGGAAGCAGGCGCGTGATGAGAAAGCTATCCCCGCAGCACTGTTTGCGCCCCGCGCACCGGCCATCCGGGACGGGCATATTCCGCCGTTGGTTGTAGGAGACAGGCATGGGCACGCCTGCGCCTGTATGGGCGGCGAAATGTGCTGTAAAGCATTTGCTGCCACGGACTGTAAAGTAAATTACCTTTACAGTTCTGCGCAGGGCAAATTGCTGCAATAGAGAAACAGGACAGGTAAAAATCAATGGAACAGATTTGTTGCCGTTTTTGCACAAACGGCGAGGTGATCAACTGCGTCCGTTACGGAAACGGACACATCAACGAGACCTATTTAGTCTCCACCAATCGGGAACATATGTATATTCTGCAAAAGCTGAACGGCTATGTGTTTCACGACCTGCCGGGCGTGATGCAGAACATCATCTCCGTCACCAACCACATCCGCCGGAAGCTGACGCCGCCGCAAAGGGTGCTGACGCTGGTGCGCACCATCGACGGCGCGCCGTATCTGACAACACCGGAGGGCAACGTCTGGCGCATGTATGAGTTTGTCACCGGCGGCGTCACCATGGAGCAGGTGCAGACGGAGGAGGATTTCCGCCAGAGCGCGGTGGCGTTCGGTCAGTTTCAGAACCAACTGGCAGATTTTCCCGCTGAGACGATGACGGAGACCATCCCTCATTTCCACGACACACCGGAGAGATACCGCCAGCTCCATGCCGCCATCGACGCGGACGCGGCGGGCCGGGTGAAAACGGCGCTGCCGGAGATCGAGGGGTACCTCGCCCGGGAGCGGGAGGCGGGAGAGCTGATCCGCCTGCGGGACGCAGGGGAGCTGCCCCTGCGGGTGACCCACAACGATACCAAGCTCAACAACGTGATGCTGGACGACGTACGCCACGAGCCGCTGTGCGTCATCGATCTGGACACGGTGATGCCGGGCCTGGTGGCCAACGACTTCGGCGACTCCATCCGGTTCGGCGCCTCCACGGCGGCGGAGGACGAACAGGATCTGTCCAAGGTGCGCCTGTCGCTGACCCTGTTCCGCGCCTACACCGAGGGCTTTTTGTCCCAGTGCGGCGGGCGGCTGACGGACAAGGAGATCGAAACGCTGCCGCTGGGCGCCAAGCTGATGACGCTGGAGTGCGGCAGCCGCTTTCTGGCGGACTACCTCAACGGCGACAAGTATTTTCGCGTCAAATACCCCGACCACAATCTGATCCGCTGCCGCACCCAACTGAAGCTGGCGGAGGACATGGAACGCAAGTGGACGGAAATGCAGGAGATCGTCCGCCTCTGCGCAGAGAAATATTGCCGCCAACGCTGAGCCGCAAGATGAAGAAATTGTTTTTGTAAAAAAGGGAGGAAACCGCTATGAAAAGATCGGAAATCAATCGAGCCCTGCATGAATTGGAAGCAGCCTGTATCCGGGAGCACTGCTATCTGCCGCCCTTCTGCCACTTTACGCCGGAGGAGTGGAAAACGAAAGGCCACGAGTACGACGAGGTGCGCGAGTGCATGCTGGGTTGGGACATCACTGACTACGGTCTGGGCAATTTTGACAAGGTGGGTTTCTCCCTCATCACCATCCGCAACGGCAACCGAGCCATGGCGGACAAGTACCCCAAGGTCTATGCGGAGAAGCTGCTCTTTTTGAAGGAGGGGCAGTATTCACCCAATCACTTCCACTGGTACAAGACGGAGGACATCATCAACCGGGGCGGCGGCAACGTGCTGATCCGGGTATTTAACAGCCTGCCGGATGAGTCCATTGACCGGGTGAGCGATGTGACAGTTCACACCGACGGACGCACCTATACGGTGCCTGCCGGAACACAGATACGCCTGACGCCCGGTGAAAGCATCCACATCCAGCAGTATCTCTACCACGATTTTGAGGTGGAGCCGGGCACCGGCGATGTGCTGCTGGGCGAGGTGAGCCAGTGCAACGATGACAACACGGACAACCGCTTCAATCCGCCGGTAGGCCGTTTTCCCGCCATTGAGGAGGACGAGCCGCCTTACCGGCTGCTGTGCAACGAATATCCGCCTGCGGCGGAGTGAAAGGAGAGAGGGATATGGACGTTGCAGCCTTGGGCGAGCTGCTGATCGACTTTACCGCCGTGGAGCAGGGAACGGACGGCTATCCCGTCATGGCGGCCCATCCCGGCGGCGCTCCCGCTAATTTTCTGGCGACGTTGGCCAAATTCGGCGCGAAAACAGCGTTGCTGGGCAAGGTGGGCACTGATCGCTTCGGCGAGCTGCTGATCCGGACGCTGGAGGAGGCAAGTATCGAAACGCGAGGCATTGTTCGGGATGAAAGCGTGTTTACCACACTGGCTTTCGTCACGCTGGATGAGCACGGCGACCGCAGCTTTTCCTTTGCCCGTAAGCCGGGGGCGGACACGCAGCTCCGTTTTGAAGAACTGGATCTGTCGCTGATCGACGCGGCAAAGGCGTTTCATTTCGGCACCTTGTCCTTAACTGACGAGCCTGCCCGCTCGGCCACGCAGCAGGCGGTGGCGTATGCCAGAAAAAAAGGAAAGCTCATCACCTGTGATCCCAATCTGCGCAAGCCGCTCTGGCACAGCCTGGATGATGCGCGCCGGCAGATGCTTTGGGCTGTTTCTCAGGCGGATGTTGTAAAGATCAGCGACGAAGAGGCGGACTTCCTGTGGGGCGTTTCACCGGAAAGCGGCGCCGAGAAGCTGATACACGAGTACGGTGTGAAGCTGGCGTTCGTTACCTGCGGAGCGGAAGGGTGTGTCTTTTGCAACCCTGCTGCCAGCGGCCGTGTGCCGGGGCTGACCGGCCTGCACGTGGTCGATACCACCGGCGCCGGCGATATCTTTGGCGGAAGCGCCGTGTGGAAGCTGCTGCAAACGGGTCAGGCTCCGGAAACTTTGACAGAGCTGCAGCTTCGGGAGATCACGTCGTTTGCCTGCCGGGTGGCGGGACTGTCGACGACTGTCCCCGGTGGTATTCCCAGTATTCCGGAAATATGAGATAGTCATGCCAAGCTGTTCGGCACAGGAGGATACTCATTATGGCCATAGAATCGAACAAGAGCATCGCGGAGCGCCGGGAGCAGATCGAGCTTATGCTGCGGCGTGAAAGACGGGTGAACGTCCACGCCCTGAGCGAGGAATTCCACGT
>JAFTBL010000063.1 GCA_017455225.1 Oscillospiraceae bacterium | reverse complement strand
GCGCATTCGCTGCCGGCCAGTCCCGCGCCGATGACGGTGACGGCGGTCATGCCTTCTTCCCCTTGGGGGCGGTCTTTTTGGCGGCAGCCTTCTTGGGGGCAGCCTTCTCCGTTTTGTCGTCCTTGTCCGTCTTCTTATAGTAGCCCCGCTTGTCCTCCGGCAGGAAGTTGCTGCAGGCGGGATTGATGCAGAAGGGGCGCTTGAACCCCCGGCCTGCCCGCTTGAACATGGTCTGGCCGCAGGCGGGACAGTCATCCTTCACCGGCACGTCCCAGCTCATGAAATCGCAGGTAGTGCCGCCGGAGTGGTTGTTCACGAATTCACAGCAGTAATAGGTGTACTGCTTGCCGGTCTTTTTGCTGACGCCGGTGCGTTTCATCAGCCGGCCGCCGCACTTGGGGCAACGGCCCGGCATCTGCACCACCAGCGGCATGGTAAAGCTGCACTCCGGGAAGCCGGGGCAGGCCAAAAACGGGCCGAAGCGCCCCTCCTTCTCCACCAGATTGCGGCCGCAGACAGGGCAGACCTCATCGCTGACGGCGGCGGGGATCTTCACATAATCGCTGCCGGCAGCCTTCTCCAGCCGATCGGAAAAGCCGGTGTAGAACTCCCGCAGCACGTTCTTCCACGGGGTCTTGCCCTCCTCCACGCTGTCCAGAAGCTGCTCCATGTGGGCGGTGAAATGCACGTCCGCCACATCGGAGAAATACTGCTCCATCCAGCCGGTCACGGCACGGCCCAGTCCGGTGACGTACAGGTACTTGCCCTCCTTTTTCACGTAGCCGCGATCCAGGATGGTGGACACGGTGGGCGCGTAGGTGGAGGGACGGCCGATGCCCTGCTCCTCCATGGCGCGGATGAGAGTGGCCTCGGTATAATGGGCGGGAGGCTGGGTGAAATGCTGGTCGGAGGCAAAGCTCTGCAGCGCCACCGGCTCCCCTTCCCGCAGGGGCGGCAGCGTCAGCTCCTTCTCCTCCTTCTCCTCGTCCCGGCTCTCCTCGTACACGGCGGTGTAGCCGGCGAACTTGGGCGTGCTGGCGCTGGCGCGGAAGGCGTAGCGCCCGGCGGTGACCTCTACGTTCACGCTGTCATACACGGCGTTGGACATCTGGCTGGCCAGAAAACGGCTCCAGATCAGGCGGTAGAGACGATACTGCTCCGCCGTCAGGTCGGAGCGCACCTGCTCCGGCGTGAGGGAGACGTTGCTGGGGCGGATGGCTTCGTGAGCGTCCTGCGCCCCGGCCTTGGCCTTGAACTGCCGGTAGCCGGCAGGACGGTACGCCTCACCGTAGCGCCCGTCGATGAACGCGCGGGCGGCGTGCTGCGCCTCGGCGGAGATCCGCAGAGAATCGGTACGCATATAGGTGATCAGACCCACCGTGCCCTCGCCGGTGACGTCAACGCCCTCATACAGCTGCTGGGCGATGGCCATGGTGCGGCGGGGGGTCATGTTCAGCCGGCGGGACGCCTCCTGCTGCAGGGTGGAGGTGGTGAACGGCGGCGCGGGGGCGCGGCTCTTGTCCGCCCGCTTGACGCTGCTGACGGTGAAGGGCAGGGTGCGCAGCTCCCGCTCCAGCGCCTCCACCTCCTCCCGGGAGGCGGGCTGGTGGCGCTTGCCGTTTTTGCCGTAGTAGCCGGCGGTGAAGCTGTCGCCGCCGTCGGTCTGCAGCAGTGCGTCCAGCGTCCAGTATTCCTCCGCCCGGAAGGCGTCGATCTCACGGTCGCGGTCGTCCACCAGACGGGTGGCCACGCTCTGCACGCGCCCTGCGCTCAGACCCCGGCGGATCTTGCGCCACATGATGGGTGAGATCTGATAGCCCACCACCCGGTCCAGAAGCCGGCGCGCCTGCTGGGCGTCCACCAGATCCTGATCGATGCCCCGGGGGGCGGCAATGCTGTCGCTGACCACCTTTTTGGTGATCTCGTTGAAGGTCACCCGGCGGGTCTTCTTCTCGTCCAGCTCCAAAAGGTGCTGCAAATGCCAGGAAATGGCCTCGCCCTCACGGTCCGGGTCGGTGGCCAGATACACGGCGGCACTGGCGTCTGCCGCCTTCTTCAGATCCCGGATGATCTCCTCCTTGCCCTTGATGGGGCGGTAATCCGGGGTGAAATCGTTCTCGATGTCCACGCCGATGCTGCTTTTGGGCAGATCACGCAGGTGCCCCATGCAGGCCTTCACCACGTAGTCACTGCCCAGATATTTGCCGATGGTCTTGGCCTTGGCCGGGGACTCCACGATCACCAGATTCTTTTCCGCTTTCTTTGCCATAGCTTTTTACTCCTCCTCCGGCAGCTGCACCGTCCGCACGAAGCTGCGCGCTCCCTGCGCCCGGATCAGCCCCTCGATCTCCAATACCGTCAATGCCGACAGCACCTGCCGCACCGGCAGCTCCGATGTCTCGGCGATATCGTCCGCCAGCATGGGACGCCGGGTCTCCAGCGTCCGCAGTACCTTTTGCTGTGTCTCCTCCAGCGCCCGGAAGCGCTCCGGCTCCAGCGCCGGCAGGTCGGCCACCGGCTCCGCCTCGCCCGGCACGGCCTGGGCGATCTCCTCCCGGCGGGGCAGAACGTCCGCCCTTTGCCGCAGCTTGTGCGGAAATCGGGACGCGTATTCGCCCAGCACGTCCCACGCTTCACCCACCAGCCCGGCGCCGCTGCGGATCAGGCGGTGACAGCCCCGGCTGGTGGGCGCGTCGATGGGCCCGGGCACCGCAAAAACGTCCCGCCCCTGCTCCAGCGCACATTCCGCCGACACCAGCGCGCCGCTCTTTTCCGGCGCCTCGATCACCAGCGTGGCAAGGCTCAGACCGCTGATGATCCGGTTGCGTTGGGGAAAATGCCACCGCTCCGGCGGAGTGCCGGGCGGATATTCCGACAAGATCACGCCGGCGGCGGCGATATCCTCATACAGCCGCCGGTTTTCCGGCGGGTAGACCACGTCCACGCCGCAGCCCAGCACCGCCGCCGTAAAGCCGCCGGCCTTCAATGCACCCCGGTGGGCCGCGGCGTCGATGCCCCTGGCCATGCCGGACACCACCAGCGCGCCCTCCTTCGCCATCTGATAGGACAGCTCCTCCGCCGCCCTCAGCCCATAGGGCGTGGCGCGGCGGGTGCCCACCACGGCAACGACCGCCTCCTCGTCAAAAAGCGGCATGGCGCCCCTGCCGTAGAGAAGGAGCGGCGGATCGTAGATATTGCGCAGCCGGGCGGGATAGGACGCGTCCGCCATGGTCACGGCAAACAGGTCGCCCCCGGCGCAGTCAGACAGCACCTGCTCGACCCGGCGCAGGGATTTATCCTCCACACAGCGGGCCTGCTCCTGCGAAAGGCCCGCCTCCATGGCGTCCCCGGCGTCGGAATAGTACACGTCCTCCGGCGAGGCGAAATGCTCCAGCAGCGTCAGGGCGCTGCGGTCGCTCAGACCCGGAAGCGTGGAAAGCCAGATCCAATACTTCAGCGCCGCCATGACGTTTCCTCCTTCACCGGTAGCCCTCCCACAGAAGCACCGCGGCGGCCGCCGCCGCGTTCAGCGACTCGCACCGCCCGCTCATGGGAATACGCACCGTCTTTTCACACAGATCCAGCACCGCCTCGCTCAGGCCCTGCCCCTCCGCGCCGATGGCCACGGCGCAGCGGCGCAGATCCACGCACCGCACGTCCGCCGTGTCGTGCCGCAGCGCCGCGCCGTAAAGGGGCAGGCCGCTGCGCCCGAGAAGGGACGCCAGCTCCGGCACCGTACAGCGGTACACCGGGCGGCGGAACACAGCGCCCATGGAGGCGCGCACCGCCTTGTAACCAAAGGGGTCGGCACAGCCCGGCAGCAGGATCACGCCGTCGCCCTCGAAGGCGTCCAGCGTGCGCAGCACCGTGCCCACGTTGCCGGGATCCTGCACCCCGTCCAGCACCGCGTAGCGCCCGCCGGGCAGTACCGGCGGCGGCACAAGGGACGGCAGCGGACAGGTGAACACCACGCCCTGAGGCGTTTTCATGGGAGAGAGCCATGCCATCAGCTCCTCCGGCACCTCCACCCGGCGAACGGAGGACGGCAGCGGCGGCAAGTCCGCGGCGGCGGTGTACACCACCGTGTCCACCCCGGCGCCCCATTGCAGCGCCTCCCGCAGCAGCTTGGGGCTGTCGCACAGGAAGCGGCCGCTCTCCCTCCGGAAGGCGCCGGAGGACGCCAGACGGCGCAGCGCGGCGACCAGCGGGTTAGCGCGGCTGGTGATCCTTTCGGGCATGATATGCTCCCCCTATCGTATACTTGTCTCGCATTGTAGCGCATTTTTTTTGCTTTTGCAAGGGTTTCATATTAAATATGTATCAAACGCCGCGGAAGAGGTCTGCCGGCCCCCTCCGCGGCGCTGTATAAAAAGCAGCTCACTCCTGCTCCCATTCCTCCTGCACGGCGGTGCCGCCGCCCAGACCGAAATCCTCCTCCACCGAGCCGTTGTCCCGGCGGAGCATGGTCTCCATCACCCGGATGTCGCTGTCCACGTCCATGGCGTCCGCCTGATACAGCTCGTCCAGCTGATGCTCGAAGCCGGAAACGATGTTGTCCATGGTTTTTTCGATGCGCTCCTTGGCCTGAGACAGATTGGCGCCGCTGACGCCCGCCTCCTCAAAATCGGCATAGCTGTCCAGCAGCTTCTGGGTGGTGGGCAGGTAATAGTTGAGGAAGGTGGACGCCTTCTCCCTCTTGGCCGGATCGTTCTCGATGGTCTTGAAGATGCGGGCGGTGACCTCCTCCAGCCGGTCGATCTTGGCCGAAAGCACCGGGTCTGCGATGCGGTCGTTGGCGCGGCGGATGTTCCGCAGCATGCCGGAAAAGCCCTGCTCCGCCTGCACGGGGGGCGCCTTCTTCTCCTGCCCGGCAAAGTACTCCGCGGCGGCGGCCCGGGTGCGGAAGAGCATATCACGGGTGTTGTCCACGTAGGCGTCCGGGCCCCACAGACCCTTTTCCACCATCATCTCCAGCTCCCGCTCCGCCTTGGGCTCCGACACCTGCGCCGCGTCCGCCAGAAACTGGATGGGCACGGCATTGCGGTCGCCGGCGGCGGCCAGATACTTGGCAAACCGCCGGGCACGGCGCTTCATGCTCCAGCCGCCCAGCATCAGCCCCACGCCGCCCAGCAAAAAGCCCAGCGGATAGGAAAGCTCCGATATCACGGCGCTCCACACGTTGGCGGAAGAGAGCACCGTTTCCACGCCGCCCAGCATCGCCAGCGCGCCTACGATGGACAGCACGATGCCCACGATGCGCATGATCCGGGCGCCCTTTTCGCCGTATTGAGGGGTCTTGGTGACGCTTTTCATGGCGCTGACTGTCTTGCTCTCCGTCTTGCTCTCCGCTTTGACGGTCTTCTCCTGCACGGAGGTGCGGCTGGCCTCGGCGGTGGGAGCGGTGAAGGACGTAGGCTTTTTCTGCTGCCCGCCGGAAACCAGCTTCGCCACCAGCAGCGCAAGCCCCACCGGCCACAGTCCGGTGAGGAAGAAAACGGCGATCAGCGCCCAGGAAAGGCCGTCGTTCCCCGGTTTTTTCTTGGGCGGCTGGTTCTGCCCGCCGTCGTAGTAGTAATAGGCCATTACCGCTCTCCTCTTTTGCGCAGGGGACGCTTGTGCCCCTGCCCGTCCACCACGTAGGTGTGCTCCAGCTCATTGCGCAGACTGCCCACCACTGCGTCCACGTATTCCCGGCGCAGCGCCGCGCGCTCCGCCTGCTCCGCCTCCGTCAGAGCGCCGGGCTCCTTCGCCTTATGCGCAAGCTGGTTGATGCGGTCGATTTTCTTCTGATCCATGTCGCTCCTTACAGATACCGTTCCACGGTGATGAAGATCCGTCCCTTTTTCGTCACACCGCCCACGGCGGCAAGCCGGCATTTGCCAAGGCCCCGCACCGTCAGCACGTCGCCCTCTGCCACCTGCTTGTCCGGCGTGAGGCAGTCCGTCCAGTTCACCTGCACGCGCCCCCGCTCCACCGCCTCCGACGCCTTGCCCCGGGGCAGGGAAAAGCCCACGGACAGCACGCTGTCCAGCCGCAGGGAGGACACCGTGTCCCGCAGCTCTTTGGTCGTCTGAGCGGGGGGCTCCGCCTCCTCCGGCGGGATCTCCGCCACGCGAAGCGCCGTCCGCCCCGCGCTCTGCCACTCCCGCAGCAGGTGGGGCGCCACCGTGTCGCACACGAACACGTCGGCAGCGTTGCTTCTTATCAGTATATCGCCAACGCTTTCCCTCGTCAATCCCAATCCCATGAGGCTGCCCAAAAAATCCCGGTGGGTCAGGGCGCCGGAGGCGTAAAAGCTGCAGCGCAAGCACCGCACGGCGGAGCGCTCCGGCTCCGTCTGCCACTCCGGCAGAAAATGCAGCTGCTGCCGCTCGGCGCCGTCAAAGCCGCCCCAGAGGGCGAAGGATTCCTCCCCCAGCAGGTGCAGCAGCCGCAGAGCCGCCGCCTGCTCCTGCGGAGAGAGAAAGGCGGTGTGGCTGGGCACGCTGCGGCGGCGGCACTGCTCGTACTTGTCCAGCACCCGCCCCAGCAGCAGCCGCTCCTCCTCGTTGGCGGCGGCGCGATCCAGCAGCGCCCGCTTATCCATGCTCGCTCACCCCCAGCTGCTGGGTGCGATAGAGCCGGGCGTAGGCGCCGTTGAGCGCCATCAGCTCCTGGTGGCTCCCCTGCTCGGCGATCACGCCGTCCTGCACCACCAGAATGCGCCCGGCGCGGCGGATGGTGCTGAGCCGGTGGGCGATGATCAGCGTGGTGCGCCCTTCCGACAGCTGGTCGAAGGCATGCTGGATCCGGCTCTCGGTCACGCTGTCCAGCGCGGAGGTGGCCTCGTCCAGAATGAGGATGGGCGGATCCTTCAAAAAGATGCGGGCAATGGCCACACGCTGCTTCTGCCCGCCGGAGAGCAGGGTGCCCCGCTCCCCCACGTAGGTGTCGAACCCGTCGGGCATGGCGGCAATGTCGTCGTAGATCTCCGCACGGCGAGCCGCCTGCTCCACCTCCTCGTCGGTGGCGTCGGGACGGCCGTAGCGGATGTTCTCCCGCACGGTGTCGGCAAACAGGAACACGTCCTGCTGTACGATGCCGATGCTGCGCCGCAGGGACGACTGGGTCAGGGTGCGCACGTCATGCCCGTCCACCCGGACGGCGCCGGCGCCCACCTCGTAAAACCGGGGCAGCAGCTGGCACAGCGTGCTCTTGCCGCCGCCGCTGGGGCCCACCACCGCGATGGTCTCGCCCGGCGCGGCATGGAGGGATACATCGTGGAGCACCTCCACCTCGCCGTCATAGCTGAAGGACACGTGATCCACCTCCACGTCGCCCCGCACGTCCGTCAGCTCGGCGGCATCCGGCGCGTCCTGAATGGTGGGCCGGGTGTCCATGAGCTCGGCAAACCGGCGCAGACCGGCAAAGCCGCTGGAGAACATCTCCGCGAAGTTGGCCAGCTTGCGCACGGGGTTGACGAAGGCGGTGACGTACAGGTTGAAGGTGATAAGGTCGATGTAGTTCATCCTCCCCTTCATGATGAGCCAGCCGCCCACGGCGATGACCGCCACGGACAGGATGTTGACAAAAAACTCCATGCTGGCGAAAAACAGACCCATCTCACGGTGGAAACCCCGCTTGGCGGTCTTGAACACCTCGTTGGCCTGATCGAACCGCTGCTGCTGGCAGCTTTCGTTGGCAAAGGCCTTGGTGGTGCGGGCGCCGCTGAGGCTGGACTCGATCTGGGCGTTGATGGCGCCGGTCTTCTGCTTGGCGGCGGCGGAAGCGTCGCTCATGTGGCGGCGGCGGCGCATGACCACCACCAGCAGCACCGGGATGATACAGGTCACCACCAGCGCCAGCTCCCAGCGCACGGTGAACATCACCGCCAGCGCGCCCACGATGGTGATGACGGAAATCAGCAGATCCTCCGGCCCGTGGTGCGCCAGCTCCGTCACCTCGAACAGGTCGGTGGTCAGGCGGCTCATCAGTTGGCCGGTGCGGTTGCGGTCGTAAAAATCAAAACCCAGCTCCTGCATGTGGGCAAAGAGATCCCGGCGGATGTCCGCCTCAACCCGGATGCCGAAGGTGTGGCCCCAATAGCCCACCACGTAGTACAAAAACGCCCGCAGCAAAAACGCCAGCACCACCGACGCCATGGCCGCAAAGAACACGGCAAACGCCTCGTCCGGCAGCCAGCGGTACATGGCGGTGCGGGTCACCAGCGGGAAGGCCAGGTCGATCAGCGCGATCAGCAAAGCGCAGCCCACGTCCAGATAAAAAAGACCCTTGTGCCGCTTGAAATAGGACAAGAACGTCCCGATCAGCGAGCGTTTTTTCGTCTTGGTTTCCTTCATACTGCCTCCATACTGCGGTTTTTGCGGCAAACCGCGGAGTTTTTTGTCAGATCGGTTTTACAATGCGGTCATTATACCACGGCAAAGCGACGTTGGCAACCGCCGCCGGAGCAAAAACAGCGGGCGAAAAAGCAAGGCAGCGCCCCAAAAGGAGCGCTGCCTTGGCAGGCGATATTCGTTATGCGAGCGGGCCTCAGCCGGGATCGCCGGTATCGGTGGCCGGGCGCAGCGCCGCCGCGGCGGCGGCATAGCGGTAGATGGCGCGGCTGAGCTGCACCAGCGGCTCATTGCCGCCCTCCAGCGCCTGCGCCAGATAGTCGGTCACACCCACGGTGAACTTGACGGCCGTGCCGCTCATCTCCACCTGATGGCCGCTCAGCAGTGCCATGGGAGAGAGCGGAATGTCCGCCCAGTAGAGCCCGTCGCCGCTGCCGCTCAGGGTAACGGCGGCGCCGTCGATCAGCACGGTGGGCTCCGCCTCCGCCGGCGCGGTGAAGTACAGGCGCAGACGCAGCGTGCTCTTGGTCAGCAGGCTCTTGCCGTAGAAGGCGAAAGCACCGTCGGAGAGCGTCATGTCATCGGTGAGATAGGTGGGCTCCACCTTCTCCACCTCCGCCACGGTCACGGCGGGGCCGTCGCTGAAGTAAGCCCGGGCGGCGGCGCCGTACTGTCGCACGGCGTCGGCCAGCTGATACGCGGCGTCGTCCGGGGACAGGCCGCCCATCAGCTCCGTCAGATATTCGGCGGCGGAATAGTCGTACTCCGCCAGCGTTTTGTTGTCGCCGTCCACCAGCGTGGCATGGACGGTATCCTCCAGTTCCTTGGCCGCCAGCGGGCAGGCCACGATATACTTGCCGGCATAGGACCCGCTTTGCAGCAGCGTGGGATAATCCACAGCCGTCTTGCCATCGCCCCAGCTGAAGCTCATGTAAGCGCCAGCGGCGGGCACGTTCGCCATGTCCACGATGAACCGCAGGGCGATATCATCCCGCAGGGACAGCTGCACCCCCTCGAAGGCGGGCTGCGCCGGCGACACCGGGATCTCGTAGTTTTTGCCGGAAACGGTGAGCTCCTCCACCGTGTAGAGATCCTGCGTAGCCTCGTCATAGGTGTAGCTCACGCTGCTGCCGTTCACGCGCCAGGTGTAGCTCAGGCCCTGGGCGGTGGTATAGCCTTTCAAAAACAGCAGGTCGTCGGCGCCGACGGTGCCCGCGTCGCAGTTGGTCACATCCACCAGATAGTTGGCGCCGTCGTCCATGGTTACGATATTCCACATATGACGGCCGCTGCCGGTGCCGCCCTCTATCCTGCCGCTGACGGTGTAGCAGCGCACGGCGTCGCTGCGGAAGCTCGTCAGGTCGCACAGGTACTGGAACGCCTTGGCGTAACCCTCGCACACCACGGTGGTGCTGTCGTCGCCGTCAAAGACCCACACCGGCTGCCACGGGTTGCCGTAGGGCGTGGCGTTGGCGGCGTCGGCGGCAGCGTTGTTGAGGGAAACGATGGCACAGATGGCGGCGCGGTAAGCCTCCAGCTTTTCATAGTCGGACTTGGCGGCGTTGGCCGCCACGATCTGCTCCGGCGTGGCCCGCACCGCCCAGGCCGCCGCAGTCTTGGCGGTATCCACTGTGCCGTCGTCGGCGGCGTATTCCTGTGCCACAGCCATGCTCAGCGTGATGGCGGTCTCCTCGGTGAACAGGAGCCGCCATACGCCGCCCCTGTTGTTGGCGCCGTAGCTGTAAGTGCAATTCATCTGCGTGCCCGCCGTCTTATCGTACCAATAGAGGTCGAAGGGGTGGGCGGCCAGCAGCGTGCTCAGCACGGCGGCAAGGTCAAACTCCAGCAGGGTGTCCAGCGCCTCCACCGACTCCGTGGTGATGGCGTTGTTCGCCACGATCGCGCTCACGCCCAGCTCCTCCGCCGTATAGCCCTCGGCCTTCACGCCGAAGGCGGAGGCGGGAAACGTAAACACGGCGGACTCACGGGTGCCGGCCGACACCTCCATGATCTGGGTCTCCAGCGCGTCGTAGACCAGCCGGTCGACCCCCTCCAGACGGTTTATGTTGGCGCCCAGCGCCGTGGCGGGGATCCCACTGAACGCCAGCGCCAGCGTCAAAAGCAAGGCAGCGATTCTCTTTTTCATTAGGATCGTCCTCTCTTGTATCATCTAAAAAAACTGCAACTTCCCACTTATACAATGTATATGCTATCATGAACGGCTCGTCCTGTCAATCCATCCGCCGCCGGGAGTTTCCGGCAAATGCGCCGCTATCTCTCCGCCGTCTCACTGCCTTGCGCACAGCGCCGTGAAATGCCGGAGCAGCGGCGCGGCGTCGGACGCGTCGGGGCGGCGCAGGGCAAAGCTCTGGCGCTCCGGGTGCCACTGCACGCCCAGCACCGGCAATCGCGTGTGGCACAGCGCCTCGATCACGCCGTCCGGCGCCCGCTGGCACACCGTCAGCTCCCGCCCCACCCGGCACACCGCCTGATGGTGGTTGCTGTTGACCGCGGGCGCCGGTCCCAGCAGGTGCGCCAGCACGCCGCTGCAGCGGGTGGAGTGGATCAGATCGCCCGACGGCAGTTGGTGTCCCGGCACCCGGTCATACAGCGTGCCGCCGAAATAAACGTTCAGCGCCTGCATCCCCCGGCATATGCCCAGTATCGGCTTCCCGGCGGCAAGGAACGCGCCGATCACCGCCCGCTCCTCCGGCGGCAGCGCCCCGCCGTGGATGTCCCCGCCGCCGGGCAGCAGCAGCCCGGCGCAGGCGCTTGGCGCCGCGTTTTCCGGCGCCAGCACCGGACGCGCTCCGGCGGCCGTCAGCGCAGCGCGGTAGTTGGCGAAATCGCCCTCGCCGCAGATCAGGATCCGAGGCTCCATAATCCCATCCTCCCCTTCCGCTTTTTGTCTCCTCATTGTACCGGTGCGGCGGGAAAAATATGCCCGGCGGAGAAAATATGCGGTTGCAAGCGGGCGGAAAGTGTGATATGATACCACCGTTGGCGCCCGCGGCGCCCGGAAATACGGAGAGGTATCGAAGTGGTCATAACGGGGCTGACTCGAAATCAGTTTGCGGGCAACCGCACGCGGGTTCGAATCCCGCCCTCTCCGCCATAAAAGCCTTGAAAACACTGGGTTTTCAGGGCTTTTCTTTATTCGAACTCTGTCAAACGAACACTTTTTTCATGCAAGAAAAAGCGAAAAACAGCCGTCTTTTTGCAGTCCTTTGCACAAATGCAAGAAAAACAAAACGCCGGAAACCTTTGTAAAATAAGGGTTTCCGGGGTGTACGGGGAGAAAAATGGGAGAGAAATCTTTTCTTGCATCGGTTTTGGCACTCATTTTGACTTCACTTTCGCTCAGATTTCGGCTTGTAATCAGACATTTTAACATTTTAAGAATTAGAATATCCGGGCAGGATGATCCCGCCCGGATACGGCTTTTTGCTTTATGCAAAACTAATCGGTTTGATCGGATTGTCCATTCTGTGGCCATCAGGTGTCTTGTAATCGAGAATAGTTACTTCTTTTGTTGACTGCCTTGATGATCATCCTTGTTCCTCCGTTCTTTGTATGTACGCCGCGGCGGGGTCTTACATAGCCAAAAGGAAGGGTGCCCTGCGGGTACCCTTCCTTTTTAGTCGTATGACGGCAGGCTGTTACTTCAGCTCCACCTTGGCGCCGGACTCCTCCAGCTTCTTCTTCAGCTCCTCGGCCTCATCCTTGCCCAGAGCCTCCTTCAGCGTGGTGGGAGCGCCCTCAACGGCGGCCTTGGCCTCAGCCAGACCCAGACCGGTGATCTCGCGGACGACCTTGATGACCTTGATCTTCTGAGCGGCGTCAAAGCCGGCCAGCACCACGTCAAACTCGGTCTTCTCCTCAGCAGCGGGGGCAGCGGCGCCGCCGGCAGCGGGAGCGGCCATGGCAGCGGCGGACACGCCGAACTCTTCCTCCAGAGCGTGCACCAGCTCGCTCAGCTCCAGAACGGTCAGCGCCTTCACTTCATCGATCAGAGCAGTGATCTTCTCAGACATTGTAATAATCCTCCTGTTTGTAAGATAATTTGTTTGTGTAACGCCGCTTATTCAGCAGCAGCCTCGGCAGGCGCGCCGTTCTTTTCGGCGATCTGCTTGAGGACGCAGGCCAGAGCGGAGATGGGCGCCAGCATGGTACCCAGCACCTGTGCCTGCAGCACGGGCAGCGCAGGGATGGAAGCCAGAGACTGGATGGTTTCCAGAGAGACGACTTTCCCCTCCATGAAACCGCCCTTGATCTCGAACTTGCCGTTGAGCTTTTTCGCGTAGTCTGCGATCACACGGGCGGGAGCCACAGGATCATCGGCGCACACAGCAAGAGACGTGGTG
>JAFTBL010000062.1 GCA_017455225.1 Oscillospiraceae bacterium | reverse complement strand
CTTATCCGTAGCGCAGCCGTGGACATCATGGTGGTGGACTCGGTGGCCGCCCTTACGCCAAAGGCGGAGATCGAGGGAGACATGGGCGAGAACAAGGTGGGCCTGCAGGCTCGACTGATGAGTCAGGCGCTGCGCAAGCTGACCGGCATTATCAACAAGACCAACACCATCGTGATCTTCATCAACCAGCTTCGCGAGAAGGTGGGCGTGATGTACGGTAACCCCGAGGTGACCACCGGCGGCCGGGCGCTGAAGTTCTACGCCTCCGTGCGCATCGACGTGCGCCGGGTAGAGACGCTGAAGGCCGGCGGCGAGGTGGTGGGCAACCACGTGCGCGCCAAGGTGGTGAAGAACAAGGTGGCGCCCCCCTTCCGTGAGGCGGAATTCGACATCATGTACGGCGAAGGCATCAGTATGCTGGGCGAGCTGATCGATCTGGCTGTGAAGCTGGATCTGGTGCAGAAGAGCGGCAGCTGGTTCAACATGGGCGAGCTGCGTCTGGGACAGGGCAAGGATGCCGCCAAGGACTATTTCCGCGCCCATCCCGACGAGGCGGCGGAGCTGGAGCGCAAGGTGCGGGAGAACTTCCCCAAGCTGATGGGCGCCCAGTCCCGCATCGCCGCCCGCGCCGCGGGCCGCGCGGTGGACGTGTCCGCCGACGATTTTGACGACGGCGCGGAATGAAAGTCGTCAAGGTAGAGCGATCCAAGCATAAAAAAGACCGGGTGCTGGTTTTCGGCGCGGAGTCGGAGCTGCTGCGCATGACCGAGGCGGAGTTGCTGCGGTTTGACATCTATCCCGGCAGGGAACTGACCGAGGCGGAGGTGGCGGCCGTGTCCGACGCGGCGCGGCATTCGGAGCTTTCCGCCCGGGCGGCACGGATCTCCGCCGGGCGGATGATCAGCCGCAAGGATCTGTCGTCCCGGCTGCAGCGCAGCGGCGCCACGCCGGAGGAGGCGGACGCGCTGGCGGCGCGGATGGAGGAGCTGGGCGCGGTGGACGACGCGGCTTACGCCGGCGTGGTGGCGCGCCACTATGCCGCCATGGGCTACGGCCGGAGCCGGGTGGAGCAGGAGCTTTACCGCCGGGGCATCCCCAAGGAGCTGTGGGGCGCGGCGCTGGAGGAGCTGCCGCCGCCCGACGAGGCGATCCGCAGGTTTTTACAGGACAAGCGCCGGGGCGATCTGTCGGATCGCGCCGCGCGGAAAAAGCTGGCGGACGCGCTGCTGCGCCGCGGCTTTTCATGGAATGAGATCCGGCCCGCCCTGCAGGAGCTGGGCGAGGAGCTGCCGGAGGAAGAGTAAGAGGAGCAAAGATTGAAGGTTTCATTCATTTCGCTGGGCTGTGCCAAGAATCTGGTGAATACGGAGCAGATGATGGCCCTGTGCCGCGACGCGGGCATGGAGCTGCTGCCCCGGCCGGAGGGCGCGGACGCGGTGGTCATCAACACCTGCGGGTTCATTGACAGCGCCAAGCGGGAGGCCATCGACGTGATCCTGTCCGCCGCGGCGCTGAAGGCGCAGGGGCAGGTGGGCAAGATCATGGTCACCGGCTGCTTGAGCCAGCGCTATCAGCAGGAGATATTGCAGGAGCTGCCGGAGGTGGACGGCGTGATGGGCACCCGCAGCTACGGTGAGATCGTCCCGGCGCTGCAGGAGCTGGCGGCGGGGCAGACCGTGCGCCGCTTTGCCAGTATCCACGGCCCGGTGGAGGAGCTGGATCGGGTGCTGACCACGCCGGGCTACTACGCCTTTTTGCGCATTGCCGAGGGCTGCAGCAACCGCTGCGCCTTCTGCGTGATCCCGTCGCTGCGGGGCAAGTACCGCAGCCGCCGGATGGAGGACGTGGTGGCGGAGGCGAAGCGCCTGGCAGACCGGGGCGTGAAGGAGTGCCTTGTCATCGCGCAGGACATCACCTGCTACGGGCTGGATCTGTACGGCGAGCGAAAGCTGCCGGAGCTGCTGCGCCGACTGTGCCGGTTGGATTTCCACTGGATCCGGCTCCACTATCTCTATCCCGACCAGATCACCGACGAGTTGATCGACGTGATCGCCTCCGAGCCGAAGATCCTGAAATATCTGGATCTGCCCATCCAGCACTGCAACGACAGGATCCTGTCCGCCATGCGGCGAAGGGAGACCAAGGAGGGGCTGCTGGCGCTTTTTGCAAAGCTGCGGGCCCGGATCCCGGGGCTGGTGCTGCGCACCAGTCTGATCACCGGCCTTCCCTATGAGGACGAGGCAGCCTTTGAGGAGCTTTGCGCCTTTTTGCGTCAGGTGGGCATCGAGCGGGCCGGCGTGTTCCCCTACTCACCGGAGGAGGGTACGCCCGCCGCCGAAATGGAGCCCCGGGTGGACGAGGAGGAGGCGGCGCGCCGCGCCGGGCTGGTGGAGGAGCTCCAGTCCCGGGTGATGGACGCGTTCAACGACGCCCGTCTGGGCGACGTGACCGAGGTGCTGTGCGAGGGCTACGACGCTCAGGCCGCCTGCTATGTGGGCCGCAGCTATGCCGAAAGCCCGGAGATCGACGGGCGCATCTACTTTACATCGTCCTGCCCGGTGGAGGCCGGGGAATTCGTGCCGGTACGTCTGACCGGCACCATGGACGGCGATATGACCGGCGAAAGGGAGGAATAACAGATGCCCATGACCACCGCGAACAAGCTGACGCTGCTGCGCATCGTCATGATCCCGCTGTTTCTGGTGGCGGCGTACGTGGAATTTCCCGGCCACCTGTACGCGGCGCTGGGGATCTTCATCCTCGCCAGCCTCACGGATATGCTGGACGGCTACGTGGCGCGGCATTACAACCAGATCACCGACTTCGGCAAATTCGCAGACCCGCTGGCGGACAAGTGTCTCGTGATGGCGGCGCTGTGCTATCTCACCGACAGCGGCGCGTTCTTCGGCTGGATTTTGGCGGCAGTGCTGCTGCGGGAATTTGCCGTGTCCGGCATGCGCCTTGTGGCGGTGGAAAAGGGCCGGGTGATCGCGGCGGGCTGGTCCGGCAAGGTGAAGACCGCCGCCACCATGGTGTGCATCTGCCTGCTGCTGTTCGGCGTGCCGGACTGGCTGGGTCTTGCGTGCCAGGGCGTGATTCTTGTCACCACCGTCTACTCCGGCGTGGAGTATTTCGTGAAGAATTGGGACGTGTTCCGGGAGTCTTGACACCGGCGGCAAACCCTGCTACAATACCCCATACAACCGCATAGCGCGATGAGCGGAAAGAGTACGCCCCACGCCGGGGCCAAGAGAGGGAGGGCCACAGGCTGCAAGCCCCCTGCCCGGCGGAGCGGAAAGTGCGTCCGTGAGCGCGAGGGATCTGGAAGCCCTCCGGCCGCCGCGCCGTAAAACCGCCGAAAGAGCGATAAACGAGAGTGGAACCGCGAAAATTTTCGCCTCTCATGCCGACAGGCATGGGAGGCGTTTTTTTACAGGAGGGAGCTATGGCGCTGTATTTTGCCACCCGGGCAGAAAACCTGGCGTTCCTCAAGCGGCTGTGGACGGAGCAGGAGACGCCCTGTCCCCGCTGCGGCACCGTGCTGACCACGCTGCACCGCAAGGCAAAGAGGAGCAATACGGACTGGCGCTGCCCCGGCTGCGGCGAGATCTTCCGCACCATCCACCTGCTGTATGAACTGAACGAAACGATGAAAAATTGACGATAGAAGGAGAAACGGCCATGTATCTCTACAATTCCGCCACCCATAAAAAAGAGGAATTCAAGACTCATACCCCAGGTCATGTGGAGATGTACACCTGCGGTCCCACGGTGTATCACTTTGCCCACATCGGCAATCTGCGCTCCTACATCATGGAGGATGTGCTGGAGAAGTATCTGCGCTACGCCGGGTACGACGTGAACCGGGTGATGAACATCACCGACGTGGGGCACCTGACCTCCGACGCCGACGAGGGCGAGGATAAGATGCTCAAGGGCGCCCGCCGGGAGCACAAAACGGTGATGGAGATCGCCAAATACTACACCGACGCTTTTTTTGACGACTGCCGCAAGCTGAACATCAAGCGGCCCGATACCGTCCAGCCCGCCACCGGGCTCATCGGCGACTACATCCACATCGTGGAAACGCTGATCGCCAAGGGCAGCGCCTACGTGGCCGGCGGCAACGTGTATTTTGACACCTCCACGCTGCCCAGCTACTACGTGTTCAACGACCACAAGGAGGAGGATCTGGCGGTGGGCGTGCGCGAGGGCGTGGAGGAGGATACCAACAAGCGCAACAAGAACGACTTTGTGCTGTGGTTCACCAAGTCCAAGTTTGAGGATCAGGCGCT
>JAFTBL010000061.1 GCA_017455225.1 Oscillospiraceae bacterium | reverse complement strand
TATGCCGCGCAGATCAGCGAAGCGGAAATCAATGCGGAAGTGCAGACAGATCGGGAACGGTTTGCGTTCCCTGACGGAATAGATGAGGAAAAGTATCAGCACATAGCCGCGGTGGGTCTGGGTCTTTGCAAGTGCGTAAAGGAAAAAGGCTTGACGGCGTTTTCCGTGAATTTCCGCACGGTGAAGGAAATGCCGTTCATTGAGTGCTGCAAGGCGATGGAACGCGGTATCGGCTACGCCGGTGAGGGCGACGGGCTGACCTCCGCCTTTGTGGGGGCGCTGCTGCAAGGGTATCCGGAGACCAACTTTGTGGAGATCTTTTGCCCCGACTGGCAAAACGATATGCTGTTCCTCAGCCACATGGGCGAGATGAACTACCGCATTGCGGACACGAAGCCGCTGGTGGCGTACAAGGGCGGGTTTGTAGACACCTATTCCGCCTACGCACGCATGAAGGGCGGTAAGGGCGTGTATGTGAACGTGAGCCGGGGCAGGGATGATTACCAGCTGCTGCTTTCAGAGGCGGAGATGCTTTCCTGCGAAAAGGACAACTTTGAAAACGCCATGCGGGGCTGGATGAAGCCCTGTAACGGCAAGACCACGGCGGCATTTTTGAAGGCGCTCAGCGTACACGGCGCCACACACCACAGCGCCTTCGTCTACGGCGCCACGGTGGAGGAGCTGGCATATTTTGGCGCTCTGCTTTCTCTGAAAACCGTGGTACTATGAAGAAAACAGAGGCGCGGCGGTGATCTTCGGCGTGGGTGCCGGGATCTATGGAAACGAGGACGCGGCGCGGAGGGTGATCCGCGCGGCGGAAGCAAAAGCAGGGAGATGTGTAGCATGAGAAAGATCAGAGTCGGCGTGATGGGAACGCACCGGGGCAGCAGCATGATCAACTACTGCGCCATCGCGGACAACGCAGAAGTCGTGGCGATCTGCGATAAACGGGCGGAAGGGCTGGCGGTGCAGCGGGAGCTGCACAAGGATCTGCCCATCACGTATTACAACAATTTCGAGGATTTTATCGAGCACGACATGGACGCGGTGGTGCTGGCCAACTATGCCCACGAGCACGCACCCTTTGCCATCGCGGCGATGAAGGCGGGCAAGCACGTGTTTTCCGAGGTGGTGCCTGCCCAGACGCTGAAGGAGGCGGTGGAGCTGATCGAGGCGGTGGAGCAGACCGGCAAGGTCTACGCCTACGGGGAGAACTACTGCTACATGGGCGGCCCCTACGAGATGAAGAACCTCTACGGCAAAAACACCATCGGCGATCTGGAGTATGCCGAGGGTGAGTATATCCACAATATGGAGACCACGTGGCCCAGCGTTACCTACGGCGAGCCAGACCACTGGCGCAACCGGATGTATTCCACCTTTTACTGCACCCATTCCATCGGCCCCATCGTCCACGCAACGGGCCTTCGCCCGGTGCGGGTGACCGGTTTTGAAAGCACGAAGAACGAACGGCGCCTGCGGGGCGGCGCAAGGTGCGCCCAGTTTGCCATGGAGGTGATGGAGCTGTCCAACGGCGCCATCGTCAAGAGCGTGCACGGGAGCCTGTATAAATATTCCAACTGGTACTGCATGTACGGCTCCAAGGGGCGGATGGAGACCGCCCGGCGTGACGCGCGAACGGGTGACGTCTCGCGGATTTACGTCCATATGGACGAGTATGAAGGACAGTACCGGGGGTCGGATCCGATGACCTATGTGCCGGAGCGCCCTCAGGATACCTTGGGCAAGGAATTTTCCCACAGCGGCTCGGATTTCTACTCCATGTGGCACTTCATCGAAAAACTCCGGGGTAACCCGGAGGCGGATACCATCGACGTGTACGAGGCCATGGATATGTTTTTGCCGGGCCTGTTCGCCTACCGCTCCATCCTTGCCGGCGGCGTGCCCATGGACATTCCGGATCTGCGCAATAAAGCGGAGCGGGAGAAATGGCGCAACGACGTGGCCTGCACAGATCCCGACAAAGCGGGCGACCAGCTGCTGCCCACCTGCAAGCTGGGCACGCCGGATATCCCCATGGAGGTCTACGAGGCTGTCAAAAAGCAGTGGGAAGAGGAGAGCGGCCTTGAAAACGAGTGCGCCAAGGACATTTTTTCTCAGGGCAAGATCGCGCAAGGCGCGAAGAAATAAAAGAAGGGGAGTGGTGATATGAAAAAAATTCTCAAAATCGGACTCATAATGGTGCTGTCAATCGCAGTATTGACAACGGCGATCTTCTTCCTCTTTTTCAACAAGAGCGGGAACGACGCGGAGGACGAAGCGGTGGATATCACCACGTTTGCCTTCCTCACTGAACGAAGAGAATTCCGGGACACCCCCAAGATGGTCACCGAAAGCGGCTCCTTTACCAAGCCGGAGGATTACGGAGCGGGGAGCTGGGTCATCCGGGCCACCGGCACCACGGAGCAGGAATACGAGGCATACCTGACCTTGCTGGAGGAAAGCGGCTTCACCAGACACAGCGACAACGGCGAAGACGCCATGGAGGGCTACGTTCATACCGCCTCGTTCACCCGGGACGATCTGACCTATACGGTGTCCCACGTGATCCGGCAGGGGCTGACCTATCTGGTTGCGGCCTTTGAAGAGCCGCTCTCGCCCCACCTCATCTATCAGGACAGCTATCTGGACGGCGTGACGGCGGACGCCAAAACGAAGCTGCATATGCTGGAACTGTATCACATCAACGGCAACAGCTTCATCCTCCAGCTGCGCAACGGGCACTTTGTGGTAGAGGACGGCGGCAACCCGGAGGATGCGCCGTACCTGCTGGACTATCTGGAGTCGCTGACGCCTGCGGGTGAAAAGCCGGTGGTGGAGGGTTGGTTTATCTCCCACGGCCACCCCGATCACAATGGCGCGCTGACCCGGATCTCGGAGGAGCCGGAGTCCATCGACCGCATTTATCTTGAGGGCGTGTATTTTGATGAGGCCAGCACCTCCGTTACCGACCTTTTGTACACGGATCCCATGCTGGGGTACGTGACGTCCCATGTGGCGCCGCTGTTCCGTGACGAGAACGGCAACGCCGCCAAGTCCTACCGGATGCATCTGGGTCAGCGATACTACTTCTGCGATATCAGCATCGACGTGGCGCTCACGCTGGAACAGTTCGTGCCGGAGGCTTACTACAACATCGACTATAACGACACCTCCACGTGGCTGATGCACCATATCGAGGGGCAGAAGTTCCTTCACGCGGGAGACGCCCACCACACCGGAATGCACGCGGCGATGGAGCTGTACGATCCGTCCTATTTCGAGATGGAGGTTTACGCGGTGTTCCACCACGGCATCAACGTGTGGGATTACTTTACGGACTACGCGCTGACTAACGTAAAGACGGCGCTGTATCCGGGCTTCCGCACCGCCAGTCTCTGGAACCCGGACACGGATCCCATTCTGGGCGCCCGTGAACGGAATCAGCACCTGCAGGAGATAGTAGAGGAGTACGTCTCCTATGCAGACGGCACCGTCATTCTCACGTTCCCCTACACGGTGGGCACGTATGAGATCGCGCCCCACTTCGACTGGCGCTACAACGACGGTGTGCCGCAGCGTGAGGAATCGAGCTCGACCAAAGCGGCTTCATAAGGAAGGGGGAACACCGGAATGAAAAAGAATGTGATCGTTGCGTTCCTGTGCGCGGCCTTTGCCATTGGCAGCTCCGTTCTTTTGGCGTATGGCGTTTCCAAAGTTGTGGACGGGAACCACGTGCAGAAGGACGGGAACGTGCTGGGGGTCTCCTGGTATGATGAGGGCGGCAAGGAGTTTGTCCTCTCCACGGCGGAAGAACTGAAGGAATTTGCAAGACTGAGCGAATACTACGATTTTGCGGGTCAAACCGTCAAATTGGGCGCCGACATCGTTCTGAACGAGGGTACGGCCGCCGACTTCAAGGATCATGCGCCGGCCAACCTGTGGAAGCCCATCGTGGGCTTTGCCGGCACCTTTGACGGACAGGGCCATACCATCAGCGGCATGTATGCAAGGAGCGCCGACAGCGAGATGGCCATGTTCATCCGGCCGGACTACCACTGCACTGTCAAGGATTTCTCCTTGAAGAACAGCTACTTCAACACGGAGGGACACTCCGGCGTAGCGTGCGTCATGGCCAACGGCGGCGGCGCCTACAGCGGGATCTACAGCGACGCCGTGATGGAGCACCGCGGCGAAAACGTGGGCGGCATCGGAAGCATGGTGAGTGCAAAGGCCAGCTTTGACGAGTGCTGGTTTGACGGGAGCATCTCTACCACCATGCGCGGCGTGGGCGGACTGATCGACTGCGTGGGCCTCACCACGGTGGAGGTCAGGCACTGCCTGTTCAGCGGGGACATGACCATGAGCTATGTGCCGCTGCATGCGATCGATCTGGGCGGACGGACCGGCGGACTGGTGGGATACGTCATGAACGGCGGTACCCTGACCACGGAGGACTGTCTGGTAAGCGGTACGCTGCAGACGGGGAACATCAACCATACGGGTACCCTGCTGGGCGTGCTGGGCGGCAACGGACAGGCAACCGTCACCGATACCTACGTTGCCTCCGACATCTTCAGATACGTACTGGGCGCCATCGGCGGCAGCATGAAGGGCCTGCCCGTTTCCATCCAGCGCAGCAATCTGATCGGCGCCAAGGGATACGAGTGGACGAATCTCAATTTCGGCAAGTATTGGACGGTGACGGCGGGGCAGACCCCCGTGCTGAAGCGTTTTTCCAGCGGCGGTCTGGACGTGACGGGGCTTGAAAAGGCGTTTGACACCAGCTGGTATTCTCCCAACAAGAGCGAATTTGAACTCCACACGGCCAAGGAGCTGTACGGCCTGTACTATCTCTCCGCACAGGACTCCTTTGAGAACAAGACCGTCACTCTGGGGGAGGACATCTCACTCAACAGTGGGAACGCCGCCGAATGGGACGAAAATCCGCCGGATCAGGTCTGGCAGCCCGTCGGCATCAACATCTTCCCCTTCAAGGGCACCTTTGACGGCAAAATGCATACCGTCAGCGGTGTGTACATCCATTCAGAGGGACAGTTCAACGGCCTGTTCGGCGCCACCAAGGACGCGACTGTCAAGAATCTGAAGCTGAAAAACAGCTATATCGCCTCCACGGATCAGTGGGTCGGCAGCATTGTCGGCCGCGGCAACGGCACCTTCACCAACATCTACAGCGACGCCACCGTGGTCAGCAGCGCCGCCTTTGAAGGCGGCATGGTGGGGCAGGCAGATTACGGCCCGATCACCATGAGCGGCTGCTGGTTTGACGGAAAGGTGATCAACACCTATGCCGAAGGGGAAAACAGCAGAGGCTTCGTCGGCGGCCTCATTGGCTACGTCGCCGGCGTGGATACCGTCATCGAGGACAGCCTCTTCACCGGGCACCTTGACATTTCGGCGCTGAACGTCAAGCAGCGGGCCGGAGCTTCCGGCTTCATCGGCGTGTGCGTCGGTACTCCGCAGATGCGCAACATCCTCATGATGGGCACGGTCAACGGCAGCCGGATGGACGGATACTACGCCCACACCGGCGAGGGCACGCCGGAGGGCGGTACCGCCTATGCGGTGCTGACTGCGCCGGAGGAGCATTACACCGACTGGCAGGGCAACTACGGCGGGCGCCCCTCTGAGCAGTTTGACTATAAGGCCATCTCCCGCGAGGCCGCCACCGGCAGCATCGCCAGATTTACCATGCCGGAGCTGGATTGGGCTGGCACATGGCTGGCAGTCAGCGGCGCCCATCCGGTGCTGCGGGTGTTTGCCGACGAGGCGACGCCTTCAGCGGAGCCCTTTGATGTTGACTGGTATAGCAGCGAGCCATATGTTTTGCAGGACGCGGACGACCTGTACGGTTTTGCCAAGCTGGTCAGCAACGGTGTTGACTTTGAGGGCAAGACCGTCACGCTGGGCGCCGACATTACGTTCAACGAGGGCAGCGCCGCCGATTGGGCCGCCAAGGCGCCGGAAAACGTCTGGAGCCCCATCGGAAACAAGGAGGCGCCCTTCAAGGGTACCTTTGACGGCAGCATGCACACCATCAGCGGCCTGTACGTCAACTCGCAGGAGCGTTACACCGGGCTCTTCGGCTGTGTCGACGGCGCCACGGTCAAGAGCCTGAAGCTGAAAAACAGCTATATTTCCTCCACTGAGCAGTGGACGGGCAGCATCGCCGGCCGCGGCAGCGGCACGTTCACGGAGCTTTACAGCGACGCCATCGTCGTCTGCGCCAACGCCTTTGAAGGCGGCTTCATCGGTCAGGTCGATTCCGGGCCGGTCACCATGACCGACTGCTGGTTCAACGGCACGGTGACCAATGTCTATGCCGCCGGAGAGAACAGCCGCGGCTTTGTGGGCGGCTTCACCGGTTATGTTGCCGGTGTGGACGTGAACGTAAAGGGATGCCTGTTCACCGGGCATATCGATCTGTCCGCCATGAAGGTGAAGGAAAGCGCGGGCGCCGGCGGTCTGTTGGGTGTGTGTGACAACGGGATTATTACGCTCCGCAACGTACAGATGCTCGGCTCCGTCAAGGGTGGCGAGAAAATCGGATATTACGCCAACACGGGGCAGGGCATTTCGCCGGAGGGCAGCGCTGCCTACGCGGTGCTGACCGCGCCAAATGGTGATTATTCCGACTGGCAGGGCAACTATGGCGGCTATCCCACGGACAAGTTCACCCATCGGGCCGTCACGCGGGACGCTGTTACCGGCAGCATTGCACGGCTTGCCCTGCCGGAGCTGGACTGGACCGACACGTGGCAGACGGTGAGCGGCGTCCACCCGGTGCTGCAGGTGTTTGCCGACGAGGT
>JAFTBL010000060.1 GCA_017455225.1 Oscillospiraceae bacterium | reverse complement strand
GTGTCCCTGTACGCTGTCCTTTGAGGACGGCGTCATCACCGCCGCGGAGGACGGCGTCACCGTGCTGACGCTGGACTGCGCCGGTTTCCGGGAGCTGACCCAACGCATGTATGTGGGCTGCGGCCAGCTGGAGGCCGTGCCTGAAAACAGCGCGGCGGATATGTCCGACTGCACCGTCGTCTGCCGCTTTTCCATGGGCAAGACCGATGAGATCGGCGAATTCTGCAAGGTCGTCAACCACTGGCTTTCCACCGGCGAGCGCACCAGACTGTCGCTGGCGGACCTGAAGGTCTGCCCCAAGTGCGGCAGGCGCTACGCCCGGGGCATGGACGTGTGCCTGTTCTGTGTGGATAAGGGCTATCTGGCCCGGCGCGCCGCTTCGCTGGCCAGGCCCTACGCCCGGCAGATGCTGCTCACCGCCATCCTCGTCACGCTGGCCTCCGCCGCCTCCACGCTGGTGCCGGTGCTGAACGGCCGGCTGGTGGATACCTATTTTTACGGCGGGCTGGAAAGCGGCGCGGGGGTCCGGGGCGTGTGGCTCACGGTGCTGGCCATCTGCGCCACGCAAGTTTTCAGCCAGCTGCTGCGCATCGTCAGCCAACGGCGTTCCAACAAGATCAGCTGCGGCTTTGCCGCCGATATGCGGCTGATGGTCTACGACAAGGTCCAGCGGCTGAGCCTTTCCTCCATGAGCCGCAAGACCGCCGGCGACCTGATGAAGCGCGTCACCCGCGACACACAGCTGGTGCGCAGCTTTATCACGGAACAGGGTATCTACGCGCTGGAAAAGCTCATCATGTTCGTGGCGGTGTTCATCATCCTCGTCAGCATCAGCCCGCTGCTCACGTTTCTTGTTATTGTGCCCGTGCCGCTGGTGGCATTCCTGATCTCCCGCTTCTGGAAATATATCCACGTGCGCTATGAAAAGCAGTGGCGCTACGATTCCCGCTCCAATTCCATCCTGCATGACATCGTGCGGGGCATCCGGGTGGTGAAGACCTTCGGCAGCGAGGAGCGGGAGATCGCCAAATTCGACAAAACCTGCGCGGAGCTGGCGGATATCTCCATGCGCAACGAACATCTGTGGGCGGTCACGTTCCCGTTCCTCACGTTCCTGATGGGGATCGGGGAGTTCTTCGTGCTGTTGGTGGGCGGCAGGCTTGCCATAGAGGGCAAAATGACCGCCGGTCAGCTGTTGGAATTCACGCTGTTCCTCACCTATATCTATCAGCCCCTGCGCTGGCTTTCCTCGCTGCCCCGGCGGCTGGGGGAGGTGCAGACCAGTCTGCTGAAAATATTTGAGATCGTGGACGAGCAGGAGGACGTGCGCGACAGCGACAGCGTCAAGCCCTGCGACCTGAACGGCGACATCGTGTTCGACAACGTCCGCTTTGGCTACAAACCCTATGAGCCGGTGCTGCGGGACATCGATCTCGCCGTGCGGCAGGGCGAGATGATCGGCCTGGTGGGCCATTCCGGCGCGGGCAAATACACCATGATAAACCTCATCATGCGCATTTATGACGTGGACGAGGGCAGCATTTCCGTCAACGGGACGGATATCCGCGACATGGCCCAGAGCGAATACCGCGAAAAGATCGGCGTGGTGTTCCAGGAGACCTTCCTGTTCGCCGGCACCATCTATGACAACATCGCCTACGCCCGGCCCACGGCCACGCCCGCGGAGGTCATCGCCGCGGCCAAGGCCGCCAACGCCCACGACTTCATCATGAAGACCACCGACGGCTACAACACCGTGGTGGGCGAAAACGGCCACAATCTTTCCGGCGGCGAGCGGCAGCGGGTGTCCATCGCCCGGGCCATTTTGCGCAACCCGGATATCCTGATCCTGGATGAGGCCACCAGCGCCCTTGACCCGGAGACGGAGGCCGCCATTCAGGAGGCGTTGGCGCGGCTTGTCCAGGGCCGCACCACCATTGCCATCGCCCACCGGCTGGCGCCCCTCAAAAACGCAGACCGGCTGGTGGTGATCGAAAAGGGCCGCATCGCGGAGACCGGCACCCACCGGGAGCTGCTGCTGCAAAACGGCATCTATGCCGGGCTCATCAAGGCCCAGCGCCAGACCTCGAAGTTTGTTAAATAGGCAGTAGGCAATAGGCAGTAGGCAGTAGGCAATAGGCAGTAGGCAGTAGGCAATAGGCAGTAGGCAGCAGGCAGCAGGGGATGGAGTCCTGTGCTGTCGCCGCGTCACAGGATCAGTCCGCCCGGTATGATGGTGGGTTTTTTCTGAAGTTTTGCGTGCTGCGGCGCGTCCTGCCGCGCCCACGCCCGGATGGTGGCCAGATGGTTCCGGTAGGTCTTGCCGGTGGAGGC
>JAFTBL010000059.1 GCA_017455225.1 Oscillospiraceae bacterium | reverse complement strand
CGGCCACGGCAGCCAGCATGGCGGCCACGGCGAGACGATGGGTCTTTTGAGTAGTTGACATAAAAATACACTCCTCTTTGATAAGATAAAACACCCTGAGGACCTTTGTCTCCCAAGGTGCACGCATCAAAAAGAAGCATTGTGAAATGCCGTACACGCCTTCTCTCATCCAGACTGTAACTGTCGGTACCGGAATCGCACCGGTTCATGCAGACCTTGCGGTCGCTCGCGGACTGTACCGCCGGTGGGGACTTGCACCCCGCCCCGAAGACAAGCGATTCAGTTGTTTCCGCCCCCTATCATACATCACGCCGCCCCGGAATGCAACCCCCCTTTTTACAAAAATCGCGGCGGCTTGTTTTTCAAAAAATATTTATTGAATTTCGATAAATAATACTTGACTTACGGGAAAACCTGTGGTATGGTAGCCCTACGAGGAAAGGAGTGGTTTCCATGAAAAAGTCCACCATGACAAGGCTGCTGCACGCGGTAGTGCTGATCGGCGGTGTGCTGCTGGCGGTGCTGTTCTTCTGGGGCGTGCCTATGTACGGCAAGTACATGGCAACGACGGAGGCGCCGGAATTTGCCTATGCCTACTGGCCCTGCCTGATCTGGGCGTGGGCGTTTGCCGCGCCGGTGTTCATCGCGCTGATCCCGGTGTGGCGGGTCTGCTCCAGCATCAGCGCACCGGACGGCCCCTTCACCCGCGCCAATGGCCGGGATCTGCGGCTGATCGCGTATCTGGCCTTTGCCGACGCGGTGATCTTCCCGGCGGGTATGCTGACCGTGGGCTTTATGGGCGCCGGCTCGCCGGGGCTGGTGGTGCTGGTCACGCCGGCGGTGATCTTCGCGTGTCTGGCGGTGGGGCTTGCGGCGTTTTGTCTGGGCCGACTGGTGGACGAGGCGGCCGGGATGAAGGAAGACAACGACCTGACCATTTGAGGTGAGCGGAATGATCATTTTCAATCTGGACGTGATGCTGGCGCGGCGGAAAATGAGCCTGACGGAGCTTTCCGAGCGGGTGGGCATCACCCTTGCCAATCTGTCGATCCTGAAAACGGGGAAGGCCCGCGCGGTGCGGGTGGACACGCTGAACCGGCTGTGCGCGGCGCTGAACTGTCAGCCCGGCGACCTGCTGGAATACCGGGAGGACGAGGCGTGACGCGCCGGGCGTGTGGGGCTGCGGCGGCGCTTTGCCTGCTGCTGTGCGGGTGCATGGAGCGGATCCCGCCCCTGCCGGATGAGCCGCTGGTCTTCACGGAGGGAGAGTTTTTCCCGCCGGAGGAGGAGAGCGGCTACGTCACGCTGGAGCAGGAGGGTAAAGTGTATATCCTTTACGGCATACCAAAGGCCCGGCTCCCACTGGGCGGGCAGACTGCCGTGTTCGGTGAATGCCTCGGCACGGTGGAGGGAAACGAGCAGGTGCACGTTTTCGCTCTGGCCGGCGAGGACAGCGACGTATGGCTGCTGGTGCAGGACACGGTGGCGTTGATGGAGCCTGCGGTGGTGTTCCGGGAGATCCGCTCCAAGGGCACGGTGGAGTGCCCCGCCTCGGTGGAGCCCTACGGGTACGAATACTGGGCGGAAGGAACAGCGGAGGAATCCGGCGTCACACCTTGACTTTTTGCCCGCTGTTGGCTATACTGCCAACAGAACGAGCGAGGGGGCATGCGTGATGCAGAGGAAGCATCTGACCATCCTGCTGGTGGTGGTAGGCGCGTTGATGATCCTGTCCACCGTGGGCATGGATTTTCTGTGGGGCAAAATGCTGGACTACACGCCCGTGCTGAACGAGCGCTGGGGGCTGAACACGCCGTCCGAGGCCAAGTGGGACACGATCTACGGCTCTCAGGAAACGGACAGCGGCGCCGTGTGCCACGTGCTGACCTATAAGAACGCGGAGCCGCTGGAGAGCATGGTGCCTTGGGGCGTTGCCGGGGACGAGGACGTGCAGACCGCCAAGGAGTGGCTGGGCACGCTGGAGCTGAACGAGGAGAAATACTGGCCCCGCTGGGAGCAGTGCCGCTACTATGAGGCGGAAAAGACCGGCGGTGAGCGTTTGATGATCTTCTGGGACAGCGAGAATATCATCCTGTACGTGCTGGAGTGGTTCCCGGAAGCATCGTAAAGTATTTTCCCTTTACAGAGAACGGAGGTGGCCGCCATGCGCGCGAGAGCGATATCCTGCTGCTTCAGCGGCTATCGGCCGGACAAGCTGCCCTGGGGCGAGGAGGAGAACGATCCGCGGTGCCTTGCGCTGAAGAGCCGGCTGCAGGACGCCGTTGAGGCGGCCTGTCAGGAGGGGTTTTGCCATTTCATCGTAGGCATGGCCGACGGGGTGGATCTCTACTGCTGTGAGCTGGTGCAGTCCCTGCGCAGCCGCTACCCCATCACGGTGGAGGCGGCGGTGCCCTGCCGGGGGCAGGCGGGGCGCTGGAGCCGGAAAAAGCGGCTCCGCTACGACGTGCTGCTGGCCGGGTGCGATCAGGTCACGGTGCTGCAGGAGGAGTACGATCCCGGCTGCATGCTCCGGCGCAACCGCTATATGGTGGATCACGCCGCCATGCTCATCGCCGTGTTCGACGGCCAGCCCGGCGGCACGCAAAGCACGGTGGCCTACGCCATGAAAAAGGGACTGGCGATCACGCTGATCCCACCGGTATAAGCCTATGTAAAGTAAAACTACTTGACAGAAAAACAGCCGCAGGGCGATCCGCCCTGCGGCTGTTTTTTCTTATTGGTTTCCTTATTGGATGGCGGTGACCTTGTAGCCGGCGTCCTCCACGGCGCGGCGCGGCGTCTCG
>JAFTBL010000058.1 GCA_017455225.1 Oscillospiraceae bacterium | reverse complement strand
TCACTATAACGCCCTGATTGCCGTCAAAGCCGTCCATTTCGACGAGGAGCTGATTGAGCGTCTGCTCCTTTTCATCATGCCCGCCGCCGAGACCGGCTCCGCGCTGACGGCCCACCGCGTCGATCTCGTCGATGAACACGATGGCCGGCGCCTGCTTCTTCGCCTGTTCAAAAAGATCCCGCACGCGGGAGGCGCCCACGCCCACGTACATCTCCACAAAGTCGGAGCCGGAGATGGACAGGAACGACACGTCCGCCTCACCTGCCACCGCCTTTGCCAGCAGTGTTTTGCCGGTGCCGGGCGGGCCCACCAGCAGCACCCCCTTGGGGATGCGGGCGCCCAGCGTCAGGAACTTCTGCGGATCCCGGAGGAAGTCTACGATCTCCTCCAGCTCCTCCTTTTCCTCATCGGCGCCTGCCACGTCGCAAAACCGCACCCGGTTTTTGCCGCCGGGCAGCTCCTGCACCTTTGCCTCGCCGAAACGCGCCATCTTGTCGTTCCCGGCGGCGCCGGCGCTGCCCATCCGGCTGATGAAGCTCAGCAGCAGGAAAAAGCCCAGTCCCGCCAGCACGTAGGGCAGCAAAAGCTGCAGCCAGTTGGGGGAATGGTCGGCGTGGTAATCGTATTTCGTGATGACGCCCGCCGCCTTTTGCCGCACCACCTCGTCGTTCAGATCCACGTAAAACAGGGCAAAATCATACAGCTCGCAGGTGGCCTTGTCGCCGGAATGCAGCGTGGCGGTCAATCTGGTGTCCGCAATGGTGAACTCCTCTACCTGCTCGCTCAAAAACAGCTCCCGCATTTCGGAATAGGAAACGTCGTTCTTCTTCTGCACCTTCGGCGCCAGATACAGGATCGCGATCACGCCCAGCACCAGCAGCAACAGCACCCATCCGCTGCCGGAACTTCTTTTTTCGCTCAAGTCCTTTTCCTCCTTATGCAATGGCGTGGATCTGCCCCAGCAGCGGCAGGTACAGCGTCAGCTCCCGGCCGCCGATCACCCATCCGGCGGCCTTTTTCAGCGGGATGCACAGCAGCACCTTTGCGTTTACCGCCTCCACCGGAGCATAGGGGTCTTTCCACAGGCGGCTGTCCAGCGAGTTGCGGCAGTTGTCGCCCATCATAAACATATGCCCCTCCGGCACCTGATAGACGGAGGTTGAGTGGGCGGAGGTGCCGCCCGGCTCCCGGAGATACGGCTCCTCCAGCAGCTCGTCGTTGCGATACACGTATCCGCCGGAAATGTCGATCTCATCGCCGCCCAGGCCGATGACCCGCTTGACCAGCAGCTTGTCCTCCTCCTCGCTCCAGAAGGTCACCACGTCGCCGTGCTTGGGCGAGGGGTCTGCTATTACGTAGGGCAGCTGCCACGAGATGAGCAGGGAATTGGTGGGAATGGTGTCCTCCATGGAGGCGGTGGGCACGAAGGCCAGCTGGAAAACCACCTTCATCAGCAGGACGATGCACGCCGCCATGATCACCAGTGGCCCGTAGCTGCTCCAAAACCCCTTGCTGTCCGTCTCCACGCGGCGTCCCTTGCCGCCGCCCGGCTCAGCCGGCAGCTCCTCTGCCAGCCGCTTGCCCTGATAATGCAGCTCGCCCATACGGCGTCTCCTCCCACGTTCAAAAGTGTCTTGTGCGGCGTTCAGTCGCCGTATACCTCCGGCTTCATCACGCCGATATAGGGCAGGTTGCGGTAAAACTGCAGAAAGTCCAGCCCGTAGCCCACCACGAACTCATCCGGCACCTCAAAGCCTGCCAGATCGGCATAGATGGCCTTCTTGCGGCGGGAGGGCTTGTCCAGCAGTGTCACGATGGTGACGGAGGCGGCACCCTTGCTCTTGAGATACTGGGTCAGAAACGCCAGTGTATTGCCGGAGTCCAGAATATCCTCCACGATGATGAGGTCCCGGCCGGTGATATCCCGCTGCATATCCCGCGTGATCTGCACCACGCCGCTGGAGGTGGTGGAATTCTGGTAGGAGGACACGCCGATGAACTCCATCTCGCTCAGCAGTCCGGAGGCGCGCACCAGATCCGTCATAAACATGAAGCAGCCGTTCAGTACGCCCACAAACAGCGGTCTGCGCCCCACGAAGCGGCGGTGCAGCTCCTCGCCCAGCTCCGCCACCCGGCGCTGGATCTCCTCCTCCGTAATCAAGACCCGCAGGATATCCCGATCCATATCCTCATGCATCGTACCCATTTCCCTCGTCCTTCCCCTCTGTGATGGTTATTTCGATTTCCCGATCCTTTTCACCGGGCAGATACGCCCGGTCAACCCCCACGCTCCACACAGCCGCCGCCGCGCCGTTGACGCAGATCACCGGCACCGCGGGCCGCCTCTCCGGCGTCACGCCGGCGTCCGCCAACAGCCGCTTGAGCGTGCGGCTGCCGCGGCTTCCCGGCAGCGTCAGCGCATCGCCCGGGCGCCACGAGCGCAGACTCACTGTGTCGCCGGTACCGACAGACATCGCCAGCCCGCCCTCTCCGGCGGGGCGCAGGCAGACCATGCAGCCCTGCCACATCGCCGGAGCCTCGGGCGTCAGCACGATCTCGCCGGGCGCAGGAGCTTTTTGCATCAGGTGCAGTCTGCCCTCACGGCACACCGCAGCCCAGCCACCGGGCAGATCCAGCGATCCGCCCGTCCGGCACAGCTGCTCCAGCGCCGTCCAGTGGGCAAAGCCCACGTCCTTCCTGCCGCAGCCTGCCCGGTCCAGATACACCCGCAGGATCCGCTGCCGCAGTGCCTCCGGCGCCGACAGCAGCGTTCGGCACGGCAGCGCCTGACCCTCAGGCGGCAGGCAGGCCGCCGCCTGCGCGTTCAAATAAGCATTCTCCTGCCGCACGATGGCGGCGGCGCGGGCCACGTTCTCCCGGGCGCCGCCGTGCAGCTGCTCCAGTGCCGGCCAGATCTCCCGCCGCAGTCTGTTGCGGGCGTAGTGGAGATCCTCGTTGGTCTCGTCCTCCACGTAGCTCAGCCCGTGGTGCGACAAATATGCCTCGATCTCACTGCGGGGCGTGTCCAGCAGCGGGCGGATCAGCTTGCCCCGCACCGGCGGGATGCCGGCCAGGCCCTCCGTGCCGGTGCCCCGCAGCAGATGCAGCAGCACCGTTTCTGCCTGATCGTCCCTGTGGTGGGCGGTGGCGATCCGTTCCGCCCCGATCTGCCGGGCGGTGCGCTCCAAAAACTCGTAGCGCGCCCGGCGCCCCGCCTCCTCCACGCTGATGCCCCACGCCTCGGCCTGTTCGTACACCCGGGCGTGTTCCACGTGAAACGGGATCTCCCGCTCCCGGCAAAAATCCGCCACGAACGCTTCGTCCCGCGTCGCCGTGGGACGCATCCCGTGGTCAAGGTGCGCCGCCGCCAC
>JAFTBL010000057.1 GCA_017455225.1 Oscillospiraceae bacterium | reverse complement strand
CCACGATCACCGCCACGCCGCAGGGGCCGTAGCCCTCGTAGGTAACGGACTCGTAGTTATCCGTGTTGCCGGCGCCCAGCGCCTTGTCGATGGTGCGCTTGATGTTGTCGTTGGGCATGTTGGCGGCCTTGGCCTTGGCCACCACCGTGGCAAGGCGGGAGTTGTTGGCAGGATCGCCGCTGCCGCCCTGCTTCACCGCCACGATGATCTCCTTGGCGATCTTGGTAAAGGCGGCGGAGCGCTTGGCGTCAGCCGCGCCCTTGGTCTTTTGGATATTGTGCCACTTGGAATGTCCGGACATGGTTCAGTTCTCCTTTATGCTGTATTGGATGATCTCGCGATCGTGTTTACGGGAAAGAGAAACGGTCAGCCGGGGAAAAGCGCCTTGCAGACGCTGCGCCAGCACGGGACAGATCACGTTCTCCGTGGGGAAATGCCCCGCGTCGATCAAATTGATCGAGCCGCCCCAGTCGAGAAAGTCATGGTACTTCAGATCCGACGTGACGAAGGTATCGCACCCCTGCGCCACCGCCTGCGGGATATACTCGCCGCAAGCGCCGCCGCCGACGGCCACCTTGCAGACCGGACGGCCGGAATCTGTATAGCGCAGACCGTTGCCCGCCAATGATTGTACCACAAAAGATAGGAATTCTACAAGGGGAATTTCACATTTTAGCGTGCCGATCCGCCCGATTTTTTCCTCACTCAGCGCCGTTGTGTGATGCAGCCCCAATCTATCAGCCAGCACGTCGTTCACGCCGCCCTCCGCCGCGTCCAGATTGGTGTGCATGCAGATGGCGGAAACCCCGCGCCGGATCAGTGCGGTGAGAATACGCCCCTGCCGCGTGTCGGTGCGGACGGACTGAACGGGCGACCATGTGCAGTTCATCACCGGGTGGTGAGATATGATCAGCTCCGCACCGCAGGAGATCGCCTCCTCCACGACGGACTCCGTGATATCCAGCGCCACCAGCACGCGGCGCACCTCCACGTCGGGATTTCCCACCAGAAGCCCCACGTTGTCCCATGCGGCGGCAAGCTCCCGGGGCGCCCACGCGTACAGGGTGTTTTCGATCTCTTTTACGGTCGGCATGCAAGCGACTCCTTTCTCTGTGCCAGCGCCTGACGCAGCGCGGCCGTCTCCTCCAGCTCCTGCGATGCGCCGCCCCGGCGAAGCCCGGCAAGGCGGACGTCCAGACGGCGAAGCTGCCTGGTCAGATACTCGCCCCACAGGGGGGCCTTCTCCAGCATAACGCCGCCGTAGCACTGCGCCGGGGTAAGAGCCGACGGCGCACCGTACCGCAGCTGCAGCACGGGATAGAGAAAACCCTTGTCCTCCACCAGTGACTCACCTGTAAAGGCATATCCCTTTACACATAGCCAATTTCGAAGAAATTCCACCTTTGTCATGGGCTGGAGCAGCAGCAAAAGCTCCGGGGTGCGAGTCCACGGAGCGTCCTCTAAGATCCGTGCGATGGTCTCACCGCCCATGCCCGCGATCACGACCGTATCCACCTCCTGCGGTGCGATACCGGACAGACCCGCGCAGTGGCGGAAGTCTATGCCGTCGGTGACTCCGCAGGCTTCGGCGGTGGACACGGCATGACGCAGCGGCAGAGCATTGATATCGGAGGCAATGGCAGAACGGATGCGGCCATGCAGAAGAAGCCACACCGGCAAATAGCCGTGGTCGGTGCCCACGTCGGCAAGGCGCGCACCCACGGGGACGAGTTCGGCCAGATGGCGCAGCCGCGGCTGCAGGATCAACTCGTTTGCCATGGCGTTGCCCCCTTCCCCTTCCAAAGCCTGCAAAGAAGCGCATACGGCAGGCCGTATGCGCTTTGCGTGGCGGTGTTACTCGGCGCTCTTGTTGGCTTCCTCGTTGACGATGGCCAGCAGCTTCTCGCAGTCGATGCCGTGCACGGCGCAGGCCTCCTCCACCGTTTCGCCGCGGGAAGAGGGGCAGCCCAGGCAGTGCATGCCGATGGACAGAAAGATGGGCGCGGTCTGAGGCGCGATGTCAAGAATATCACCGATTACGGTGTCCTTTGTGATCTCGATCATGAGAAAAACTCCTTTGCTATTTGATATAAACAGTATACCCGAAATGCGGCCGCGTTTCAACAGGAAAATTACGCGTTTTCCGCAGGGACGATCAGTGCGCAGATGATATACGCCAGCACTCCGGCGCCGCCCAGCAGGGATATGACCACCCACAAAAGGCGCACGATGGTGGGATCCAGATTGAAATACTTGCCGAGCCCGGCACATACGCCAGCCAGCATTTTCCCCTCATTGACGCGATACAGTTTCTTTTCCATGTCGGTACCTCCTATTAATTGTACAGGAAAAAGCGGCACATTCGCCGAATGTGCCGCTGATTCACGCTTTGTTCGCAGGCCTGATCAGCCGTTCTCGCGCATCTTGGCGAAGCAATCGCTGCAATACACGGGACGATCGGTCTTGGGCTCGAAGGGCACCTTGGCCTCGCCGCCGCAGTTGGCGCACACGGCCGTGAAGTACTCCCGGGGACCGCGAGCCGCGTTCTTGCGGGCATCACGGCAAGCCTTGCAGCGCTGGGGCTCGTTCTGGAAGCCGCGCTCTGCATAGAACTCCTGCTCACCGGCGGTGAACACGAACTCTTTGCCGCACTCTTTGCAAACTAAAGTCTTGTCTTCGTACATGATTTTACCCTCTCTTTGAGAATTGTTTATTGCGTCAGCTATTTGCTGATGTCGCCAATCATTCGCGCGATTTTACGCCGTATGCGCTGTATGGCGTTGTCCACCGATTTGGGTGGCTTCCCAACAGTTTCCGAGATCTCACGACAGGTAAGACCGGCTAAATAGCATTCCAAGATCCTGACCTCAAAATCGGACAACTGTTTGCGGGCTTCTTCCAACAAACCGGCTGCCTTTTCCCGGTCGATCATCCAACGCTCGGGATCGACCTGCGCGAAAGATCGGCTTACGTCAAAGAGAGAGGTACTCAAGGGGATGGAACGGTTCAAGGGACTGTGTTTGCCGCTGTTGGCGGCTTTCAGAGCGGAGAATACGCGATGGCGCACGCAGGTTTCCGCAAAGGTTTGAAACGAGGCGTCTCGCTGGGGATCGTACTCGCGGATGGCCTTGATCAACCCGAACATGCCCTCCTGCAGCAGATCCTCATTCTCTCCGCCTGCCAGATAATACGGGCGGGCAACGGAACGCACCAGACGGTGGTACCGGGACACGGGAACCTCTTCCGCTGCGCGGTTGCCGCGCCCGACCGCCGCGCACAGAGCTTCATCGCTCATATTATCCGAATATACGGAATCTACCCCACCCATATAGCTCATGAGTCATTATACCTTTGTGAAAATCATTCTGTCAAGCAATTTTGTAAAAATTTGTGAAAATTGTTTCTATTTCGACAATTTTTTTATATAATCGGCCAAATCTGATGCAACATCGTCGGCCAACTGCTGGGTCTTGGCCTCCACCATGACCCGGATCAGCGCCTCGGTGCCGGAGGGGCGCACCAACACTCTTCCCTCCTGCCCCAGCGTGTTCTCCCACGCGCGCACCTTCTCCCACAGCGCGCCATCCGCCATGATCTGCTGCTTGGCGTGTACGCTCACCGATACGTTGATCAGCACCTGCGGATACTGGGGGCAGCAGGATGCCAGCTGCGAGGCCGGCAGTCCGGAGCGGCGCAGTGCCTGCAAAAACTGCAGGGCTGACAGCTCACCGTCGCCGGTGGTGGCAAATTGCCGGAAGATCATGTGGCCGGACTGCTCGCCGCCGAGCACATCGTCCTCGGCCAGCATTTTTTCCAGCACATGGCGGTCGCCAACGTCGGTGCACACCAGACGGATGCCGCTGCTGCGGCAGAACTCGTGCAGACCCAGATTGGACATGACTGTGGCCACCACGGTGTTCCCGTTCAGCGCGCCCCGGTTTTGCAGATCCCGTGCGCAGACGGCCATGATCTTGTCGCCGTCGATCACGGCGCCGGTCTCATCTACCAGCAGGCACCGGTCGGCGTCGCCGTCGAAAGCGATTCCCAGATCGTACTTCCCTGCCGCCGTTGCTTCGGCCAGCGAGGCAAGATGCGTTGAACCGCATTTGTCGTTGATATTTACGCCGTCCGGCGCGGCGTGGAGAAAGTCTGCCGCCAGCGGCAGAGAGGCAAACAGCTCCGGTGCGGTGGAGGAAGCGGCGCCGTTGGCGCAATCCACCAGCACCCGCAGGCCGGAAAGATCCTCTGTTACCGTGGAAAGGAGATGATCGATGTAGTCCCTTTTCATCTGGCGCATGCCGTGCAGGCGACGCCCCAGCCGACCGTGACTCAGCGTGGCCATCCGCTCCGGGTGGAGCACCAGCTCTTCTACCGCCGCCTCCATCGCATCCGGCAGCTTGTAGCCCTGCTCGTTGAACACCTTGATGCCGTTGTGCTCGTATGGATTGTGGGAGGCGGAGATCACGATGCCGGCGTCAGCGTGCTCCAGCACGGTAAGATACGCCACGGCGGGCGTTGCGATGGTGCCAAGGGGCATCACGTCGCTGCCGGCAGCGCAAAGACCGGCGATCAGCGCACTTTCCAGCATGTCTGAGGAGATGCGCGTGTCCTTGCCGATGGTCACCACCGGGCGGCGGCCCAGCGCATCGTGCAGCACCCAGCCTACAGCGCGACCCACCTGATAGGCAAGCTCCGCCGTCAGGTTTTGCCCCACGACGCCGCGGAT
>JAFTBL010000056.1 GCA_017455225.1 Oscillospiraceae bacterium | reverse complement strand
GCCAGCTCCATGAGAAAGGCCCGGTCGCCCCAGGAGGCAATGGCCTCCTTGGCCTGACGGCTGCAGGCAGCCACCTGCTGCTGGCAGGCCTCCAGCCCCAGCAGATCCACGAAGGTGGTCTTCCCTTCCGCCCTGTCCGATCCGATGGGCTTGCCGAACACCGACTCGTCGCCGGTCACGTCCAGAATGTCGTCCCGCAGCTGAAAGCCGCGGCCCAGATGGGCGGCGTACTGCAGCGCCTGCGTCCGCATGGTGGTGGACATCTTGGCCGCCACGCAGCCAAGCTCGGCGGCGGCGGAGATCATCACGCCGGTCTTCAGACGGTTCAGCTCTCGCAGGCCGGCCACATCCTGCACGGAGCAAACGGTGTCCAGCACTTGTCCGGCCACCATGCCATCCGCTCCGCAGGCGCGGCAGAGTACCTGTATGGCCTCCACCTTGTTCTCCGCCGCCATCATAGGCGCGGTGGCGATCAGCCGGAAGGCCTCCGGCTGCAAGGCGTCGCCTGCCAGCACCGCCAGCGCCTCGCCGTAGACCTTGTGATTGGTAGGGCGGCCGCGGCGCAGATCGTCGTCGTCCATGCAGGGCAGATCGTCGTGGATCAGACTGTAATTGTGCACCAGCTCCAGCGCACAGGCATAGGGCAGCGCCAGGTGCCAGTCCGTGCCGCCCAGCCGGGCAAATTCCAGCGTCAGCACCGGCCGCAGCCGTTTACCGCCGGAGAGCAGACTGTACCGGATCGCCTCATAGAGCTTGCCGTAGGAGGGCTGGCCGGTAAAGAGGCGGGAGAGATACTGCTCCACCGCGGTCAGATAGGCTTGGTAACGTTCCGTGTAATCCATGGTCATTCCTCCGCGAGAAAATCGCTCTCCAGCGGAGCGCCGTCCGGCCCCTTCATCAGCTTGACCACCTGCTGCTCGGCACTGTCCAGCTCCGCACGGCAAAGACCGATCAGCGCCGTGCCCTCTTCAAAAAGTGCCATGGACTCGCTCAGCTTGGCCTCGCCCTTTTCCAGCTGGGAAACGATCTGCTCCAGCCGCTGCATATTCTCTTCAAATGTTTTCTTTTCTGCCATGTCGATCCCTCCTATTCTCTGCCGTCCACAGTGCAGTCCAGACTGCCCTGTCCCAATCGTACGCGGATCTTATCCCCGGCTTGTACCTGTTCGCTGCTGCGCAATACCTCGCCCTGCGCGGTCTGCGCCATGGCATAGCCGCGCCCCAGCACCTTCAACGGGCTCAATGCGTCCAGCGCGGCCGCAAGGCGGGCAAAACGCTGCTGATGCCCGGCAAGCACGCCCTGCCCCGCGGCGGAAAGGCGCCGCCGCAGCAGATCCAGCTGCAGCTGGCGATCCTGCAGGAAGGCGGTGGGGTCGGTCATGACCCGCTTGTCCGCCAGCGCGGAAAGACGCTTGTCCTGCTGCTCCAGAAGGTGCAGCGTGCTCTGGGTCATGCGGGCGCTGGCGTCCTGCAGCCACCGCAGTACCTCCGCCATGTCCGGCACGGCGATCTCCGCCGCGTTGGAGGGGGTGGAGGCGCGCCGATCCGCTACGTAATCGGAAATGGTCACGTCCGGCTCGTGCCCCACTGCGGAGATCACCGGGATCTCCGAGTCAAAGATGGCGCGGGCGACCCGTTCGTCGTTGAACGCCCACAGATCCTCCAGGGAGCCGCCGCCCCGGCCTGTGATCAGCACGTCCGCCAGACGGTACCGGTTGGCGTAGCGGATGGCGCCCACGATCTCCGGCGGCGCCTCCGCGCCCTGCACCCGCACCGGCAGCAGCAGTACCTTGGCGATGGGATAGCGGCGGCGCAGGATCCGGATCATGTCGTGCACCGCCGCACCGGCGGAGGAGGTGACGATGGCGATCCGCCGGGGATAAAGCGGCAGCGGCTTTTTATGGGATTCGTCAAAAAGTCCCTCCTGCTGCAGCTTGGCCTTCAGCTGCTCGAACGCCACGTGGAGGTCGCCCAGGCCCTCGGGGATCAGATCCCCGCAGTAGAGCTGATAGGCGCCGTCCCGGGGAAAGACGCTGATGCGGCCTGAGGCGATGACCTTCATGCCGTTTTCGGGGCGGAAGCGGAGCTTGACGGCGCTGCTTTTGAACATGACGCACCTTAGCGCGCTTTCGCTGTCCTTCAGGGTGAAATAGTGGT
>JAFTBL010000055.1 GCA_017455225.1 Oscillospiraceae bacterium | reverse complement strand
GACGATCCCCGTGGTCTACCTCGGTTTTGGCGCGGGCCTTGCGATCTTCATGTTCGCGGGTTTTGTCAAGAGTATCCCGCTGGAGATCGAGGAGGCCGCCTCGGTGGACGGCTGCGGCCCCGTGCGCACCTTCTTCTCCGTGGTGCTGCCCATGCTCAAGCCCACGCTGATCTCCGTGGGCATTCTGGAGATCATGTGGGTCTGGAACGACTATCTGCTGCCGTATCTGGTGCTGGACATCAACAATTACCGCACCATCCCCATCCACATCCAGTACCTCAAGGGCAGCTACGGCACCGTGGATCTGGGCGCCACCATGGCGCTGATCCTGCTGAGCATCATCCCCGTCATCGTGTTCTATCTGCTGTGCCAGAAATACATTATCAAGGGCGTAGCGGCAGGCGCTGTGAAGGGATAATACTTTACAGACAATCACCATTGGAAAGCATCTTACCATCGGGAGCAATGAGCCATGATCGAACGAAGCAGCGGCATTTTGATGCCCATTTCCTCTCTGCCGTCCCCCTGCGGGATCGGCACCTTCGGCAAGGCGGCCTATGACTTTGCCGACTTCCTCCGCGCCTCCGGCCAGAAGTTCTGGCAGATGCTGCCGCTGGGCCCCACCAGCTACGGCGACTCGCCCTATCAGAGCTTTTCCACCCGGGCTGGCAACCCCTATTTCATCGACCTGGAGCTGCTGGCGGAGGACGGACTGCTGCAAAAGCAGGACTTCGCCGATGAGGACTGGGGCGACGACCCCCGGCACGTGGACTACGGCAAGATCTACCAGCACCGCTTTGCGGTGCTGGCCAAGGCGAAGCAGCGGGGCTGGCAGCGGGATCAGGCGGAGGTAGCCGCCTTCGCGGCGGAGAACCGGAGCTGGCTGCCGGATTACGCGCTGTTCATGGCCTGCAAGCGCCATTTCGGCATGCGCTCGTGGACGGAGTGGGAGGACGAGGCGCTGCGTCTGCGCCGCAGCGAGGCGGTGCTGGAGCGGTACCGGGAGCTTCTGCGGGAGGACGTGGAGCTGTTCACCTACATCCAGTTCCTGTTTTTCCGCCAGTGGAACGCGCTGCGGGATCACGTCCACTCGCTGGGCGTGCAGATCATCGGCGACCTGCCCATCTACGTGGCCATGGACAGCGCCGACGTGTGGGCGGAGCCGCAGTTCTTCCGCCTGGACGAGCGGTGCGTGCCCACGGAGGTGTCGGGCGTGCCGCCGGACTATTTCAACGCCGACGGGCAGCTGTGGGGCAATCCCCTCTACCGCTGGGACGTGATGCGGCAGGACGGCTTCGGCTGGTGGATCCGCCGGATCGACGGCGCCGCCCAGCTGTACGACGTGCTGCGGATCGACCACTTCCGCGGCTTTGAGAGCTATTGGGCGGTGCCTTATGGATCGGCCACCGCCTGCATCGGCACGTGGGAAAAGGGGCCCGGCATGGAGCTTGTGGGCGTGCTGAACGGCTGGTTCCCCCAGATCCGCTTCATCGCCGAGGATCTGGGCTATCCCACCCCCGGCGTGGCGCAGCTTTTGCGCGAGTCCGGCTGGCCGGGCAT
>JAFTBL010000054.1 GCA_017455225.1 Oscillospiraceae bacterium | reverse complement strand
CCGGGTGGAGAATTTCATCGACAAGCGGAAAGAGGAAAAAGCCGACTTCTGACTGAATATATTGGGAGCATCCTGACGGAAGGGGTGATCCCATGAAGAGATGGCTGGCGGCGCTGTGCTGCGCCGCGCTGCTGGCGCCGGCGCTGCTGCCGCTGCGGGCGGAGGGGCTGGAGCTGTCCGCTTCCGCCGCGGTGCTGATGGACGTGGACAGCGGCGAAATCCTCTATGAAAAAAGCGCGCGGCGCCCCATGCGTATTGCCAGCACCACCAAGATCATGACGGCTATGGTGGCGCTGGAGCACACGAGGCTGAGCGAGAGCGTGGAGATCACCGCCGCCCACATGGCGGAGGGCTCGTCCATGTATCTCAAGCCCGGCGAAACGGTGACGGTGGAGGAGCTTTTATACGGGCTGATGCTCTGCTCCGGCAACGACGCGGCGCTGGCGCTGGCGGAGCATTGCGGCGGGCAGGATCGTTTCGTGGCGTGGATGAATGAAACGGCGCGTTCGCTGGGGATGGAGGACACCGCGTTCGAAAATCCCAACGGGCTGGACGGGACGGATCACCATTCCACCGCCCTGGACATGGCGATTCTTGCCTCGGCGGCGGTGAAGGATCCCACCTTCGTGCGCCTTTGCTCCACTGTAAGCGCATCGGTGGGCGGCCGCACGATGAAAAACCACAACCGGCTCCTTACCTCGCTGGAGGGGTGTATCGGCCTGAAGACCGGCTACACCCGCGCGGCGGGGCGCACGCTGGTCACCTGTGTGTGCAGAGACGGGCGGCGTCTTGTGGCGGTGACGCTGCAGGACGGCAACGACTGGCAGGATCACGCCGCGCTCTATGAGTGGGCGTTTGCCGGATAACGACGCGGAGGAACGTATGGCTGAACGGCTGCAAAAGATCATAGCCGGGGCGGGGGTCTGCTCCCGCCGCGCCGCGGAGGAGCTGCTGCAGCAGGGGAGAGTCGCCGTCAACGGCCGTCCTGCCGCCTTGGGCGACAGCGCCGATCCCGCCGCAGATCGGATCACCGTGGACGGCGTGCCGCTTCCCGACGCGCCCCGGCCGGTGTATCTGATGCTTAACAAGCCGGCCGGCTATGTCACAACACTTTCCGACGAGCGGGGAAGACCTACCGCCGCCTCGCTGGTGGCGGACTGCGGGAGCCGGGTGTTTCCCGTGGGGCGGCTGGACATCATGTCGGAGGGACTGCTGCTGTTCACCAACGACGGCGCGCTGGCCCAGCGCTTGCTGCACCCCTCCGGCGAGGTGAACAAGGTATACGAGGTCACCGTGACCGGCACGATAAAGGACGCCGCCGGGCGGCTTTCCGCCATCCGGGAGCTGGAGGGGGAGCCGATCCGCCCGGCCAAGGTGCAGACGGTGCGCCGCGGAAACGAGCTGGCGGTGTTGCGCATCACCATCCACGAGGGGAAGAACCGCCAGATTCGCCGCATGTGCCGTCAGGCGGGACTATCGGTGGTGCGGCTTGTACGGATCGAGGAAGGCGGCTTGCGGCTTGGCGACTTGCCGAGTGGCAAGTGGAAATACTTGACAGACGTTGAAATCAAAGAGATCAAGGGAAGCGATTGACGAATGAACGATGTGTTGCATCGGATCCGCGCCGGCATAGGCGCGTTTTCCAAGGGACAGAAACGGATCGCGGCCTACGTACTGGAAAACAGCGACAAGGCCGCCTTTATGACTGCCAGCCGGCTGGGACAGGCCGCGGAGGTCAGTGACTCCACGGTGGTACGCTTTGCCTCAGAGTTGGGATACGCAGGTTATCCGGAGATGCAGCGGGCACTGCAGGAGATGATCCGAGGGCGACTGACCTCCGTGCAGCGGATCCGCGCCTCGGACGAGAACATCCGGGGCAACGATACGGTGGCCGAGGTGATGCAGCGGGACATGAGCAGCATCCACACCGCCATCGAGCAGGTGGATCGCAAGGAGTTTTCCCGGGTAGCGGATATGCTGGTGCAGGCGGAGCGCATTTTCATTCTGGGCGTGCGTTCCTCGTCGTTTCTGGCAGGCTATCTGAATTTCTATCTGCATCTGATCTTCAAGAACGTAGTACTGGTGCAGAACATTGCCGCCGGTGAAATTTATGAGCAGTTGGTACATATCGGTCCCGGCGACGTGCTGATCGGCATCAGCTTTCCCCGCTATTCCATCATGGCGGTCAACGCCGTCAACTACGCCCATGAACGGGGTGCGCAGGTGGTGGCCATCACCGACAGCACCGTTTCACCGCTGTATCCCGCCGCCTCTGCCGCGCTGATGGTGCACAGCGATATGATCTCCTTCGTGGATTCCATGGCGGCGCCGCTGAGCCTGCTCAACGCGCTGATTGCCGAGGTGGGCCGACGCCGCCGGGCCGACGTGGATGAAACGTTCAACGAGCTGGAGCGGGTATGGCAGGCCCACAGCATTTTCCGCCGGAGTGAAGATGAGTAAGCGGGTGGTGGTGATCGGCGGAGGCGCCGCCGGGCTGATGGCGTCCGTTACCGCCGCGGAAAACGGCGCCTCGGTCACGCTGCTGGAGCCCAACGAGCGATTGGGTAAAAAGGTCAATATCACCGGCAAGGGCCGGTGCAACCTGACCAACAACTGCTCCACAGAGGAAATGCTGCGGTGTGTGCCGGGCAACGGGCGGTTTCTTTACAGCGCTCTGTCCCGGTTTGACTGCCGCGATACCATGGCGTTTTTTGAGGCATTGGGCGTACCGCTGAAGGTGGAGCGGGGCAACCGCGTGTTCCCTGTGTCCGACCGGGCGTTTGACGTGACCGCCGCGCTGGAGCGGCGGATCCGCGCTCTCGGCGTGCGCTGGGCGCGCCGGCGTGCAGAGGAGATCTGCACGGTGGAGGGTCGTGTGCGGGCTGTCCGGTGCGACCGGGGGGATTACCCGGCCGACGCCGTCATCCTGGCCACAGGCGGCGTGTCCTATCCTGCCACCGGCTCTACCGGCGACGGGTATCGCCTTGCCGCCGTGCTGGGACACGAGATCGTGCCGCCACGGGGCTCGCTGGTGCCTTTGGAATGTGCCGGCGACGACTGTTTGCGCATGCAGGGCCTGGCGCTGAAGAACGTGGCGGTCACCGTGCGAGACGGAAAAGGGAAGGCGGTATTCCACGATTTCGGGGAGATGCTTTTCACCCATTTCGGCGTATCCGGGCCGGTGATCCTGTCCGCCAGCGCCCATCTGCGGGATTGGGAGAAAAACGACTATACGCTGGAGATCGACCTGAAGCCGGCGCTGGATGAGCCGACGCTGGATGCGCGGATCCTGCGGGATATCGCCGCCGGCCCCAACAGGGAGCTGGGCAGTCTGCTGGGCGGGCTGGTGCCCCACAGCATGGAGAGCGTGCTTTGCCGCCGGCTGGAGCTGGAGGCGAGCGCAAAGCTCCACTCCCTGAAAAAAGAACAGCGCCGCGCGCTGATCGGAGAGCTGAAGCGTTTCCGCCTGTCACTGCGCTGTCCCCGGCCGGCGGAGGAGGCCATTGTGACCGCAGGCGGCGTGAAGGTGGGGCAGGTGGTGCCCGCCACCATGGGCTCCAAGCTGGTGGAGGGGCTATATTTCGCAGGCGAGATTCTGGACGTGGACGCCTATACGGGCGGCTTTAATCTGCAAATTGCGTGGGCCACCGGCCATTTGGCCGGCGTGTGTGCCGCGCAGGAATGAGGAGATCGGATATATGAACGTTTATTCCATCGCGGTGGACGGGCCTTCCGGCGCCGGGAAAAGCACGCTGGCCAAGGCGATCGCAAAGCGGCTTGGCATCGTGTATGTGGACACCGGCGCCATCTACCGTACCATCGGGTACTACATGTTCCGAAACGGGATCGACCCCAAGGACGCTGCGGCCGTCACTGCCGCGCTTCCCTCGATCCACGTGGACATGACATACAGCGACGACGGATTGCAGCACATGTTCCTCAACGGGGAGGACGTGACGGGCCAGATCCGTTTGCCGCAGATCTCCATGTACGCCTCGGACGTGTCGGCCATCCCGGCGGTGCGGGATTTCCTGCTGGAGATGCAGCGGGATATGGCGCGGCGTACCAGCGTGATCATGGACGGGCGTGACATCGGCACCGTGGTGCTGCCGGACGCGGACGTAAAGATCTTCCTCACCGCCGACGTGGCAGAGCGTGCCCGGCGCCGCACGGCGGAGCTTGCTCAGCGGGGCACGCCCCGCCCCTACGAGGAGGTACTGCGGGAGATGGAGGAGCGGGACTGGAACGACAGCCACCGCGCCACAGCGCCCCTTCGCCCGGCGGAGGACTCCGAGATCGTTGATACGACCCATATCGGGTTTGAAGAAAGCCTGGAGCTGCTGCTCCGGGTGATCGACAGGAGGTTGGCACAGTGAGAAACAGGTACTATGAGCGGGTGCATGAGGCCTTCCACCGGCTGGTGCTGTTTTTCCACCCGGTGGAGCTGAAGGGTGTGGAGAACCTGCCGGAGGGGGAGGTCGTGGTGCTGTGTCCCAATCACTCCGGTTGGATGGATCCGGTGCTGCTGATAGCGGCTCTGCGCGGCACCTTCCCTCTGCGTACCATGGCCAAAAAGCAGCTGTTTTCCATCCCCATCGTGGGCAGCTTCGTGCGGCAGATGGGCGCCTTTCCCGTGGATCGAGGCAATTCGGACATCAACGCCGCCAAGACCGCCATCAAATCACTGCGGGAAGGGAACAATCTGCTGATCTTCCCGGAGGGGACACGCGTGCGCCGTCCGGGCTCGGTGCGGGCCAAGGCGGGCGCCGCCATGATCGCCATCCGCTCCGGCGTGCGCCTGCTGCCGGTCTACATCGGCCGGAGCAAGCGCCTGTTCCAAAAAGTGCCCATCATCTTCGGCCGCCCCTTTGCACCGGAATACACCGGGCGCAAGGGCACGGCGGAGGAATATCAGGCCAACGCGGATCGTGTGCTGCGGCAGGCCTATGAGCTGGGCGGGATACGATGAAGGTGATCCTTGCAAAAAGCGCCGGCTTTTGCTATGGCGTGGAGCGTGCCGTCACGCTGGCAGAGCGGACGGCGGCGGAAAGCGGCGGCTGCGTGATGCTGGGCAGCATCATCCACAACGACAGCGTGGTCGCCCGTCTGCGTGAATCCGGCGCCCGTCAGGTGGACGGCATCGATCAGGTGCGAGCTGGGGACACGGTGCTCATCCGGGCCCACGGCGAAACGAAGCAGACCATTGAGCACCTGCGCTCACTGGGCGCGGTCTGTGTGGACGCTACTTGCCCCAACGTGCTGCGGGTGCAGCAGATCGTGGCGGCGGCAGACGCGGAGGGGCGCACTGTGGTGGTGATCGGCGAGCCCCATCATCCGGAGGTGACGGGTGTTGCCAGCTGGTGCCGGCGCACAGAGGTGTTTCCGGGCCCGGAAGAGCTGCAGCGCTGGCTGCAGGAGGATCCCGCAAGGCGTGATATACCCCTTACTGCGGTGGCGCAGACCACCTGCATCCGAAAGATTTGGGAAAGTTCTGCAGAAATTTTAAAAAAACAGTGTACAAACGCGAAAATATTTGATACAATATGTAATGCTACGCACAGACGCCAGCAGGAAGCGGCCGATTTGGCGGCAAATGTTGACGTGATGGTCGTGGTCGGAGATCGTAAAAGTGCCAACACCAAACATTTGACGGAGATTTGCAAAGAGAGATGTTCCCGGGTTCTTCAGATCGAAAACGCCGCGGAGCTCTCAGCGGACTTTCTTAGTGGATGTTCTGTGGCAGGCCTTACGGCCGGCGCGTCCACCCCGGCGTGCATCATTAAGAAGGTATATACAACGATGAGCGAAGAAATCAAGGTAACCGAGCAGACGGAGGAGAGCTTCGAGGAGCTTCTCGACAAATCCTTCAAAACTTTGAAT
>JAFTBL010000053.1 GCA_017455225.1 Oscillospiraceae bacterium | reverse complement strand
TGATCCTGTTTTGCGTATCTTGTCTCACAGCTTAAGCCTCCCTGTGTTTCCCCTCCGCTGCAGCAAAGGAAACCGTTCCTTCTGTCCCTGTCCGGCGGCGCGGCGCGAAAAGGCCGCCCCGCCGAACCGTCAGGTCGTTAGCCATTCTCATAATGCACAGTCATCGTGCCGGTGTGGCCGAGATAGACGCCGTCGGTCAAATCGTCCCATGCCTGCGGGGTGCCTGTATAATAGACGCTCAGATCGCCTTGAATGTCGCCAAAGACGCCGTTAAAGGCATTTGTGGCGATGGATGTAACGGTGGCTGGAATGGTCACGCGGCTCAAATCGGCGCACCCGGCAAAGGCGTTCTCGCTGATGGAGGTGACGCCGGAGCTGATGACCACTGTGCGGATATCCTCCGCGTAGCCCAGCCAGGGAGCCGCGGTCATCTCACCGTAGCCGCTGATGGTCAACGTCCCGTCGGGGGTGAGGGTCCAGCGCAGGTTGCCTGCCGTGCCGCCCTCGGTGTTGCGCAGCTGGGAATTCTCCGCCGGCAGCAGAGTGGCGTCGCTGGAGAACTGGAGATTCAGCTTGCCGGTCATGGACTGGGCGGCGTTGGCCGCCACGTTGGCGTTGGTAACGTAGCTGCCGTCGATATACACCAGCGCGGTGACGCGCCTGACCTCATCCTGTTCCATCGCGGTGATGACGCCGCTGCGCTGGATGTCGCCCAGCGTGATGCCGCCGGTGTACTTGGTCTCCTCCTCCGTGCTGGTAGAGCTGCGGGTCATCTCGAAGCTGTACAGATACAGCCGGGCGTAGACGTTGTTGTTCAGCGTATCAAACGTCACGGAGGACTCCTCCGCCAGCGCGTTGTAGGTGTTGTAATCGATCAGGTCGGAGATCTGATAGCTGCTGGCGCTGCCGTTGAGGTAGGCGTATTTGCCGGTTGCGATCTTCTCCTCGGCGGAAAGCTCCACGTAGACGTCCTTGCCCAGCTTGCAGTCCAGCGCCGCGATGGCAAGCACCGTCCGGTTCTCGTCCATGAACACCACGCGGATGCCCTGCATCAACTTGACCATCTTGGTGGCGGACAGGCCCGCCTGCGTGGTAAAGACCATGTAACTGCCGCCGCCCTGCGTGCCGCTGTGGGTCTCGCCCTCGTAAACGCGGTTCTCCGGCTCGGTCTGGAGCAGCAGGCTGCTCTCCACCGCATTGGTGCGGAGGGCCAGGTCGATGGCGTAGCCGTAGAAGTCGGTGATGGATGTGACGCTGCTGCCGTTTTCACTGGCGGAGGCATGGTTCATTGCGTTGGAGCAGGCGCCCAGATGCGTGGGATTGAAGGTGGTGGCGGTGACCATATTGACGTCCACGTTCATGGGGCCGATGGAACCGTAGCTGAAATTCTCCACCGTCACCTTGGCGGTATAGTTGCCGGCAAAGTCGGCAATGTCGGAGAGGACGCCGCTGCCGGTAGGCACCGTGAGGGTGATGCCGCCGCCGCTGAGCAGAGCCATGGCGTTGTTGAAGTTCAGCTCGCCGCCCGGCATCACATACGCCTTCGCCTCCTCAATGCTCATGCCGCCGATGAGCATCCGGTCGGTATCCATCAGGGGATACACCACCTGCGCGATCTGCTCCCACGAGAAGCTGCCGCCGCTCATCATGGTGTTGCAGGTGGCGATGGCGCCGGCCACCGTGGTCTGGTCGTTGGCGATCTTGGTGATATAATCGCTCATGCCGCTGACCATGTCGGCAATGCCGCCGTACTGGGCCAGCAGCGCGGTGAGCGAGTTGTTCTCATTGTTGACAAAGGACAGCGCCGACCGATAGTACTCGCGATTCAGATCCGCCGCGGAGGTGGCCAGATAGCCAGCAAAGGTCTGGCGGATGGCGGTCTCGATCTGGTCCAGCGCGGTGGAGAGCCCCTCGGCCATGTCCTTTACCGCCTGCACGTCCGCGTTGGTATAGCCCGTGGTCTGGTTGGTGAGCGCATAGCGCACCACAATGTCGGCCAGCTTGCCACCCTGCTGATTCAGCGCGTTGCTGGCGGCGGTACGGGCAGCGGAGGTGGCGGTGCCCACTGCGCTGCGCCCGGCCATCAGGCCGCGGGCAAACTCGCTGAGAGAGGCGGAGGTGCCGATGGCGCGCACGCCGTAGCCCTCGGTGCCGAAGACCCGGTTGCTGTAGATATAGGACACGGCGGACGTCTTATCCAGACTCTGCACGCGGCCGTCCTCCCCGTAGATGGGGGTTTTCAGCAGCGTGGAGTTCACCGCATAACTGGTCGCGCCGTTTGCATCGGTGCCGCTTTGCTCGATGTAGAGCCGGGCGGGGTTCAGCGTGATCTGGCTCAGTCCGTAGGCGGGGTTGCTCAGATCCACCAGGTTGCCCCAGGTCAGGTTGGCGTTGCCCAGATCCATGGCGGCGCTCTCGTCGATGTCGCCCCGATCCAGCAAGCTCAGGTCATTCCAGCTCTCGCTGTTCAGAAGCGCCACCTCCAGACTGCCGTTGGCGCCCACCTGCGTGTCGATGCCGGACACCTCCGGCGCCGTGGACAGCACGAACCACGCATACGACGAGGTAACCAGCAGCATGGAAGCCACCAGCAGCAGCGCCGCCGTGGAGGCCAATTTGGCTTTCAGCGCCGCAACGCCCAGCTCGGGAAACCGCCGCTTATACTCTTTATATCCTTTGTCCATCCTTTTCATGTTGTCTTCTCCTATTATCTCCGTGTCGCCGAGCGACGATCGCTCCTTCTTCTCGGGAAATGTCCTTCACCGCTCCGTCCCGCTGACAAAGCGGTCAAGGACGTTTCCCGGGTCGCCCCGGCGCGGCGCCATCCCGCCGCGCCGGGGTCTCCTTCGGTTTTCTATCTTGCTTTTTTGCGAAGACGCTTTTCCGTCACCGATCAGCCGGATCAGCCGTTGTTGGCGGGCGTCTCATAGTTGCGCAGCGCGGTGTTCTCCATGGGGATCAGCTCCGCGCTGGAGGCAAACTGCAGGTTCATGGTGCCGGTGAGAGAGGTGGCGCCGTTCACCACGTCGCCGTTGTCCACATAGTCGCCGTCCAGATACACCACGGCGGTGATCCGCGCAGCGGTGTTCTGCGTCAGCGCCATCAGAGCCTTGCTCTCATCCACCTGCGTGGTGGCCTCATCGTCCGCTTTCGCTGTGACGGTCATCACGCCGTTGGCGCCCACCGTGGGTGTGACCAGCTTCAGCTTGCCGGTGTTGCCGCCGGTGGTGTCATCATGGGCAATCCCATCCAGCGCGGCGATGCCGTACAGAGTACCGTCCTGCGGGTTGATGAACGCAACGCGGATGGCGCCCATCAGGGTCTGGATCTGCGCGTCGGTCAGGTATACGTCGCCGGCGAAGAAGGTCATGGCGCTGCCGCCGCCCTGTGTCGCAGTAGCGGTCCCGTCCTCATACACGCGCTGCACGCCGTCCGTGGCCAGATACAGGTAGGAGCTGGCCGCGTTGGTGCGCACGGCGAAGTCGATGGCGTAGCCGTACGTATCGCTCAGGAACGCGCCGCTGCCGGCCGCGGCGGCCGCCGCAGTCACGTTATACAGCGGGGAACGGGCTGCCGCCGTGGCGGTGGTGGACAGCGTGGCATTCATGCCGGAAAGAACCAGGCCCGCATAGTCCACCGAAATGGTGGTGGAGGCGCTGTAGTTGCCGGCCACGCTGCCGATGTAGGCAAACACGCCGCTGCCGTCGCCCATTTTCACCTGGAAGCCGCCGGCGTTGACCACCTTGGTCATCAGGCCGGGGTTGAAGCTGTCGCTTTCGCCGTCGTTCACTATCAGGCGCATATC
>JAFTBL010000052.1 GCA_017455225.1 Oscillospiraceae bacterium | reverse complement strand
GCCCGGTCTGCCCAGATCTCCAGCTGGTCGGCGGCGGCGGCGCGGAAGGTGTCCGCCGCGCACAGCAGCACCTTCTTGCCCTCCCCCTTGAGCCGGTGGGCCAGCTTGCCGATGGTGGTGGTCTTGCCCACGCCGTTCACGCCGATCACCAGCACCACGGTGGGGCGGGTGGATGTGTCCAGACGGCTGTCCCCCACCTCCAGCTTCCGCTGCAGGATGCCCCGCAGGGCGTTTTTCACGTCCTCGCCGTTTTGCAGGCGCTGATCGTAGACCTGCGCGCGCAGCTCCTCCACCGCGGAGACGGACAGCTCCATGCCCACGTCCGCCAGAATGAGGGATTCCTCCAGCCGGTCGTAGAACTCCTCGTCGATCATCTCCCACGTGATGGAGTCGAACCACAGCTTCTTGATCTTACTGAAAAGGCCCATGCCGTCCTCCTTACTTGATCTTATACTGCTTCGCCAGCTCGTTGAGATTGGCGGTCAGCACCAGTGAAACGCCACGCTCCTGCATGGTCACGCCGTACAGCACGTCGGCCTCCTCCATGGTACCGCGGCGGTGGGTGATGACGATGAACTGGGTCTTGCCGGCGATGCGGCGCATATAGCGGGCGAAGCGCACCACGTTGGCCTCGTCCAGCGCCGCCTCGATCTCGTCCATGACGCAGAACGGCGTGGGGTGTACCTTCAGAATGGAGAAATACAGCGCGATGGCCACGAAGGCCTTCTCCCCGCCGGAGAGGAGGGTGATGGTCTTGAGCTGCTTGCCCGGCGGCTGCACCTTGATCTCGATGCCGCAGCCGAGGATGTCGTTCTCGTCCTCCAGCTCCAGCTGGGCCTTGCCGCCGCCGAACAGCTCCAGAAACGTCTCCTGAAAGTTCTCGTTGAGCAGCTTGAACTGCTGGGCGAAGATCTCCGTCATCTGCTTGGTGATCTCCTCGATGATGCCGGTCAGCTCGTCCTTGGCCTTCTCCACGTCGGCGCGCTGCTCGGAGAGGTAGGTGTAGCGGGTGTTGACCCGCTCAAACTCCTCGATGGCGCCGATGTTGGGCGTGCCCAGACTCTTGATCTCCCGGTTCAGTTCGCCGATGCGGCGGTTGGCCTTGGGCACGCTCTCCAGCTCGATGCGCTGAGCCATGGCGTCGGTGTGGTTGAGCTCGTAATGCTCCCAGAGCTTGTCGAGGATGTTCTTCTCCTCCATGGCGTTGGCGTTGATCCTCTGCTCCAGCCGGCTCTCCTCCCGCTCCCGGTCCAGCAGCGCGTCGTTGCACTCCTGCGTCCGGCGCACGGTGGCGCTGCGCCGCGCCTCCAGCTCCAGCTTTTCCTGCGTCAGGCCGGACAGCTGCTCCCGCAGCGCCGACGCCTGCTGCTGCAGGGACTCCTGCAATCTGCGGTGTTGGGCGATCTGCTCCGCCGCGGCGCGGTTGGCCTCGGCGAACTCACGCTGCAGCGCCTGGCGCCCGCTGCGGTCGGTCAAAAGATCGCCCTGCAGACGGCGCAGATCCTCGACGGCAAGGCGGGTGGTCTCCTGCTCGGCGCCCAGCGCCGCCTGCTTGTCCCGCAGGGCGGAGATCTGCGCCGACAGCGATTCGCCCTGCTGGCGCAGGTCGCTGCCGCCGCTTTGCTGCTCCAGCGCCTGGGCGTGGAGGGCGGATGCCAGCGCCTCCTGTTCTTCGATCGCGCGCTGCCGGGCGGCGCAGGACGCCTCGTCCTCCTCACACCGGCGCGCCAGCGCGGTCAATTCCTCCTCCATGGCCTGACAGCTCTCCGTCAATCCGCCGGTGAGCACGTCGTACTGCTTCTGCACGCCCTCCAGCGCGATGACATCCTCCTCCGCCTTGTGCTGCTGCTCCTTGGCCACGTCCAGCTCGTACTGCGCCTTCTGCAGCTCCCGATCCGCCGCCTCGGCCTGCTCGGCGGCCTGACGCAGCTTCTCCTGCATGGCGGCAAGCCGACCCCGCAGCTTCTCCAGCTCGCTGGCGCGGCTCAAAACGCCGGCGCTGCGGCTGACCGAGCCGCCGGTCATGGAGCCGCCCCGGTTGATGACCTGCCCGTCCAGCGTGACGATGCGGAAGGCGTTGGCGTATTTCCGGGCCATGGCGATGCCGCAGTCCAGATCCTCCACCACCACGGTGCGGCCCAGCAGATTGCGGAAGATCTCCTCGTACCTGCCGTCGCAGTGCAAAAGCTCGCTGGCCACGCCCACGAAGCCGTATTCCCGCTCCACGCCGTTTTGCCGCAGCGTCTCGCCCCGGATGGCGGACAGCGGCAGGAACGTGGCGCGCCCGGCGTCCCGCTGCTTCAGGTAGCCGATGGCGGACTTGGCGTCCTCCTCCCGGTCCACCACGATGTTCTGCAGGGCGCCGCCCAGCGCGATCTCCAGCGCCACGGTGTAGCGCTCGTCCACGGTCATCAGGTTGGCCACCGGGGCGTGGATGCCCCGCAGCGCCTGGCGCTCGGCGGCCTGCATGACGGTCTTCACCGCCTTGGAAAAGCCCTCGTATTCCTTCTCCATCTCCGTGAGCAGGCGGATGCGGTTGTCCAGCGCGCCCACCTCCACGGTCAGCTC
>JAFTBL010000051.1 GCA_017455225.1 Oscillospiraceae bacterium | reverse complement strand
GTGCTGCGGCTTTTGCAGGTGGCGCCGACGGATCTGGAGCTGAACGTCCTGACCAATTCGGTGGACGCGCTGATGGCGCTGGACCCCCAGTCGGAAGGCAACGTGCTGCTGCTGGGCGGGTACATGGAGCAGGGCTGCGCCCGCTGTCACGGCGGCGCCATGCTGCAGCAGCTGGAAAAATACTGCGTGGACAAGTTCATCTTTGAGGCAAACGGTGTGACGCCCGGCGGCAAGCTGACCATGGCAAACGCCCGGGAGGCGGAGAACGTCCGCATCATGGCGGCCTACGCCAAGGAGTGCGTGGCGCTGGTTTCCCGGCGAAACGCCGGCCGCATGGCCTTCGTGGAGCTGGAGCTCCCCGGCAGGGTGACGGTGATCGCCGCGGGAGAGTGAGCCGGGCGCAGGTAAGAACAGGAGTCTTGCCCGCATTGCGCCGCATGAGAGGAGTCTCTTTTGTCAGCTGTGACAGGAGAGGCTTCTTGTCGTTTTACTCTTCTGTTGAAAAGATAAGGAGGATATGATAATATTATCAAAAAAGGAGGGTGAGGGGAATGAAACGCGTTGTGCTGATCGCGGCTGCGGTATGCCTTGCGGTCGTGCTGGCGCTGCCCGGCTGCGGGGCAGATCATCCGGACGACGCCCTGTCCTCCGGGACGTATTATGCCGTTGGCGATTATGAAGAAACCGCGACGCCGTATCTCTATTTGAATGCCGACGATCAAAGCTTCGTCATGGGACTGGGGATCGCTGTCTCCTATGCGGAGACCGGCTCGTTTACGGTCGGGGCGGGCAAGATGACCGCCGTATCACAAAGCACGACCTATGTTTTTAAAATCAAGGATCCCAAGACACTCATCCTGATCGATATCGGGGATAACGGCTATTTTCATTTTCCGGAAAACACGGAGTTTGTTATGGGCGATGACGCGCGTTAGCTTTGCGCGCCTGTCATGAAAGGTTAAGGAAACGGTATTGGTTTTGATCACATAACGACAGGAGGAACACGACATGAAGGTAGGCTTCGTAGGCTTGGGCATTATGGGAAAGCCCATGTGCAAAAACTTGCTGAAAGCGGGATATCACGTGACGGCCTTTACCCCCCACAACAAGGCGGCGCTGGACGAGGTGGTTGCCGCCGGCGCGATCCGCGGCGAGAGCGGCGCCGACGTGGCGTCCAGGAGCGACGTGGTGATCACCATGGTACCCAACTCCCCCCACGTCCGCGACGCCGTGTTCGGCAAGGACGGCATCGCCGAGGGCGCCGGGGCGGGGCTGGATCTCATCGACATGAGCTCCATTGCCCCGCTGGAGTCCAGGGACATTGCCGAAAGGTGTGCCCAGCGGGGCATCCGCATGATGGACGCCCCCGTTTCCGGCGGCGAGCCCAAGGCGGTGGACGGCACGCTGTCCGTCATGTGCGGCGGCCCCAAGTCACTCTTTGACAAGTATTACGACTTGCTGAGCGTGATGGGCGCCTCCGTAGTGCATTGCGGCGAGGTGAACGGCGCCGGCAACACGGTGAAGCTGGCAAACCAGATCATCGTGGCGGTGAACATCGCCGCCTGCTCCGAGGCCTATTCTCTGGCCGCCATGGCGGGTGTGGATCCCCAAAAGGTCTTTGAGGCGATCCGGGGCGGTCTGGCCGGCTCCGCGGTGATGGAGGCCAAGGTGCCCATGATGCTGGACGGCAACTTTAAACCGGGCTTTCGCATCGACCTGCATATCAAAGACCTGAACAACGCGCTGGACACCGGCCACGGCGTGGGCACGCCTATGCTTCTGACCTCAGCGGTGCAGGAGATGCTGCAATGGCTCCACAATCACGATTGCGGCAGCGACGATCACAGCGCCATCCTCAAGTACTACGAGCACATCACCGACACGGAGGTGCGGGGCTGATCCGGTGCCCTTGCCGCCGACGCCATACGCCACGGCAGATACACCATGGACGAGTTGAACCGCACCGGCGGACTGTCTGGTGGCGGGAACCCGGACGAGGAGATCGAAGGTCCTTGGGGCTGATCACGCTATTATAATCGGAGAAGGAATGGATAATGGAGTGCATTGACATTGCGAAAATCGACAAAAACTATGCCGGCGAGGAGCTGCGCTACGAAGGGCTGACCTTCTATTCCGTGCGGGATAAGGCGTTTCGCATTTACGGTCTGTACGAGCCATATGACGGCGACGCATTCAAGCGCATGCCCCACGACGTTCCGCCCAAGGTCAACCAGTTTGTGCAGGAGCTGTATACCCACACCTCCGGCGGGCGGATCCGCTTTCGCACCGATTCCGGGCGGATCCTGCTGCGCTCGGTGCTGCCGCAGATCGTGCGGTTTGACCACATGCCCAAAACCGGCAGCAGCTATTTTGACCTGTACGTGGACGGCGACTACTGGAACAGCTTCCGCCACGGGTTTTTGGGCGATCTTGCCAAGCGGGACCTGCCGGAAAACGCCTACGACGCCTGCGTTACCATCGGGGAGCGGAAGATGCGGGATATCCTGATCCATTTCCCGCTCTACAATCCGGTGTCCGAGGCGTTCATCGCGCTTGACGAGGGCTCGCAGATCCTGCCGGCAGCGGATTACGCGGTGCAAAAGCCCATCGTATTCTACGGCTCGTCCATCACGCAGGGGGGCTGTGCCTCCCATCCGGGCAACGCCTATTTCAACGTTCTCTCCCGCCGGCTGGACGCGGATATCGTCAATCTGGGCTTCTCCTCCGGCGCCCACGGCGAGGATGCCATGGCGGAGTATCTGGCCGGGCTGGACATGAGCGTGCTGGTGTACGATTACGACCACAACGCCGGCTCGGCGGAGGAACTGGCGCGCACCCACCAGCGGGCGTTCCGCATCATCCGGGAGCGTCAGCCGGAGCTGCCGGTCATCATGATCACGGCGGCGGACCGGATGTTCGGCACGGTGCAAGAGCGCAAGCAGATCATCCGCCGGACGTATGACGATGCGGTGGCCGCCGGGGACAAGAAGGTCTGGTTCATTGACGGCGACAGCATCTATGCGCCGGTAGACCGGGGCAACTGTACGGTGGATCATATCCACCCCAACGACATTGGCTTTTTGATGATGGCCAACGCGGTGGAGCCGGTACTGCGCGCCGCTCTTGCCGCAGCGGCGAAATGAAGGGAGAAAAAGAGCATGAAGGTCAACGAGATCAGGCAGGTCTGCATTGCCGGCGCGGGCACCATGGGTGCCTCCATGGCGCAGATCTTTGCCGAAAAGGGCTATGACGTGGTGGTCTACGACGCGTTTGAGGAGGGTCTGCGCCGGGGCGAGCATCTGGTGGAGGTCAATCAGGCCAGTCTGGTGTCCTCCGGTGCGCTGACGCAGGCGCAGTCTGACACCATCCGCGCCCGGCTGCAGTTCGTGTACGCGCCTATGGAGCAGCTCCACACGGTGGAGGCCTTCCGCCGGTGCGACATCATCGTTGAGTCCGTGCTGGAGAAGCTGGAGGTGAAGCAGGCCTTCTGGGAGGCGGTGTCCCGTCTGGTCAAGCCCACCTGCCTCATGGCCACCAACACATCCGGGCTTTCCATCACCAAGATCGCCGCGCGCGTGGCGGACAAATCCCGCTTCTGCGGCATGCACTGGTTCAACCCCTCCCACATCGTGCCGCTGGTGGAAGTCATCAGCGGGGCGGAAACGGCGCCGGAAACGCTGGAGACGGTGTACGCGCTGGCGCTTGCCGTGGGCAAAAAGCCCATCTACGTGAAAAAGGACGCCCCCGGCTTCATCGCCAACCGCCTGCAGGCGGCGATCCTGCGTGAGGCGCTGTATATCGTGGAGCAGGGCATCGGCGACTATGCGGACGTGGACGGCGCCATGAAGTACGGCCTGGGCTTCCGCTACGCCTGCCTCGGCCCCTGCGAGGTGGTGGATCAGGGCGGTCTGGATATCCATCATCACATCGCCACCTACCTCTGGGCGGAGCTGTGCGACGACAAATACCCCTCCGGGCAGTTCGAGGAGATCTATCAGGCGGGGCACTACGGCGTCAAGACCGGCCGCGGCTTTTACGATTACAGCGGCGATAAGGCCGACCGGGCGGTGCAGGCCCGGGATGCCATGTACCTTGCCATGGCGCAGTGCGACCCCACCGGCGTGGGGGAAAAGCATGGCTACGGCAAATAAGCGGTATACAAACAGAAACCGGCGTGACCAAAACGGTCACGCCGGTTTTTCCTGTTTTGCTCAGTCTTGCTCCGCCGCCTTTTGCAGCATCACCGCCACGTAGGAGGCCATGCCGTGGTCCCGGCTTCCCTTGCCGCTGCGGTATTCCCACAGCGTACCGCCGTCGCCCACCATGTGGCCGAAAAGCTTTTTGATGTCCCGCAGCAAAAGCTCCCGCTGTCCCATCCGCTCCAGCAGCGTCATGCGCATATAGGCGCCGAAGATCATCTCAATGGGCAATATCTCGCCGTCCTTCCGATCCGGGGAAAAGACCTCCAGAATAAGGCGCCGCAGCTCGGCGTAGCGGGCCTCGTTCAGATCGATGCCGCCGTACAGCGCCGCGTAATACTGGCACACCTCCGAGCGCTCCGGCTGCACCGCCAGCGTGCCGTCCGGCATCCGCAGAGCGTGATCCCGGAAGCATTGCCCGTCAAAGGACTGGGCCACGGCCAGCCGCCGGATCTCTCCGCTGCGGCGCAGCCAGTCCTTTTCGCCGTACAGCGTGCCCATCCGCTGAAGTACCTCGGCATAGAAGAAGTTGGTGGGGTAGTTGACGTTCCGGGTCCACTCGTTGGCGCGGCTCCACTCCACGAAGTTCCACATGGGCAGATCCTCCAGCAGCCCCTCGCTGTTTTCATAGCGGCGGAAGAAGCCCAGCGTGCTGTCCACCACGGGGCGGAACAGGGGAGCCTCCGCCCCGTGCCCGCGCACCGTGAGGTAGTCCGACACCTCCATCAAAAACCAGAGGATGAACTGGGGGATAAACACGCCGCCGCTCTTTTTCAGGCCCAGATCGTGGGGATCGTCCGGCGGCGGGTCGGAGGGGAAGGCCTCCGGCAGCGCGCCGTCCAGATATTCGCCGCGGTTCACGTACAGCCGCAGGTTTTCCAGAAACGCCTCTTCCGTGCGGCTTTCCCCGGTGAGGGCGAATTCCGTCTGGGAGGTGTAGCAGGCGTCGCCCAACCACCCGGCCCGCTCCCGGGAGGGGCAGTCCATATAAAGATCCACTGCGTTGTGGGTGTAATTCCGGATCGCAGTCTCATAGATGGCCGCCAGCTCCGGATCCTTGAAGGCGGGGCGGGCGTAGTCGGCGTCGTTCAGCATGTAGGTCAGCACGCCGAAGCTCTCCAGCGTGACGCAGCCGCTTTTCACCGCCACCAGCGCCTTGCGGCAGGTATAGGGCTCAAAGGACAAAAGCTCCTGCGTCCCCTCCGGCGCCAGCCATTCCACCGCGTTGTGCACGTTGATGTTGGGATAGCGGAACTGATCCTCCGGCGCGTCCTCGCAGTGCTCGGCAAAGGCCACCACCACGTCGCTCTCCTGCCGGCAGTTCACTGCCAGACGGAGGAAGCCGCACTCGATCCGCCCCAGATCCAGCAGGGCGTATTCACCGGCGGCGAGGGTCATGGGCAGGGAAACCCGGCGATCCGTGACCTGCTGGCGCTGCTGTTGGATCCACGCGTGGGGGTGATAGGGGATCTCCTCCCAGTCGAAAATGCCCCATTCCTCCGGCACGGTGGGCCAGGAATAACGCTGGCGCCTGCAGGGCAGCGTCTCGTCGTATACCAGCGTGCCCCGGCACACCGACTCTTCGGCGTCCACCCTGCGATACACGGGGTAGGGGGCCCTGCGGGGCAGCACGGCAGGCGCCGGCTCCACCACCGCGGCGCGGGCAAGATAGCGCGGCTCCACCGGCGATCCCTGCCGCAGGTCCCATACCTCGGTGAAATGGCGCTGAACGGAGTAGCGCTCCGTCTTTTGCACCTTGTGGGGCGGCGCGTAGATCGGCGTGTCCGCGCCGGTGGCAAACAGCACCTCGTCGCCCCGCCGCACCTCCGCCAGCAGGCAGGAGGGCTGCCATACGGTGCAAAGACTGCGGCAGAAATAGCCCACCGCCTCGATCAGCACATCCCGGGTGCCGTGGGGCAGCGCCAGCACGTCCTCCCGCACGTAGCCGCCCGCCGTTCTGGCAGGGCCGGAGGCGAGAAACGCGCCGTCCGCCCACGCCCGGTAAAAGGCGGTGCCCGCCACGTGCAGGGTCATGCCGTCGCCGCCGGGCAGGGTGCAGGGCATGGCGGCGTATACGTTCATCTCCCGTTCCCGTCCTTTGAGCCAGACGGGCTGAGCCTTCAAAAACATATCCCGGATCCTCCCCAGACGTTTTTCCCAGTATACCCCTGTTTTTTATGACATGTCAAGGCGGCGGATTTGGGAAAGCGGCTTGATTTTTGGGCGAATTTGGCCTATGATACAACAAACGGCAAGGAGGGATCGGCCATGGAATACAGACGTTTTGGCGACACCGTGTATCTGCGCATCGACCGGGGTGAGGAGATCGTGGAGCAGCTGGGCGTGATGGCCCGGCAGGAGCATATCCGTCTGGCGGAGGTCAGCGCGCTGGGTGCGGTGGACGAGTTCACCGTGGGCGTGCTCAACGTGGAGGAACAGCAGTTTCACGCCAACCGCTTCACCGGCTATCATGAGATCGTGTCTCTCGTCGGCAGCATCACCACCATGGACGGCGCGTACTATTCCCACCTGCACATGAGCGCCGCCAACGAGCAGGGGCAGGTGTTCGGCGGCCATTTGAACCGGGCGGTGGTCAGCGCCACCTGCGAGATGGTGGTGCGCGTGACGGAGGGCACGGTGGAGCGCCGGCACGACGAAACCACCGGGCTGAATCTGTTTCATTTTCTGTGATGGACGGGGGAACGATCCGCCGCGTGGCACTGCTGGCGCAGGCTGCCGCACGGTGCAGCGGGCGGCCGCTGCTGGCGGCGCTGGACGGGCGCTGCGGCGCCGGTAAGACCACCCTTGCCGCGGCGGCAGAGGAGTCCCTCGGCTGGGCGGTGGTGCATATGGACGACTTTTTTCTTCGCCCGCAGCAGCGCACGCCGGAGCGGCTGGCCCAGCCCGGCGGCAACGTGGATTGGGAGCGGGTGCGCGCCGAGGTGCTGGCGCCGCTGCTTGCAGGGCGTGAGGCGCGGTTCTGCCCCTATGACTGTCACGCCGGCGCCATGGGCGCGGTCAAAACCGTTCCCGCCGCCCCGGTGGTGCTGATCGAGGGCAGCTACGCCTGCCACCCGGAGCTGTGGGATCACTACGGCCTGCGGGTATTTCTCACGGTGGACGCCCACGAACAGCGCCGCCGGATCCTCCGGCGGGGCGGCGCGGAGGGCTGGCCCGCCTTCCGGGATCGCTGGATCCCGCTGGAGGAGAAGTATTTTGCGGCCTTTGATATCGAGCGCCGGTGCGATCTGGTGCTGTAAAAACCGGGGAAGCACGAGGGAGCCATTTCGCAAGGAAGCGCCGCTCAACTGCGGTGAAATCTTTTCAACGAGGCTTGGGCCGTGGAGGAACAAAATGAAGATCAGCTGCGTATGGGAACACAATGGCAATGATAGTATCCTCTATGCTGACAGCTTTCCGGGAGCATTTACAAGAGGTGCATCTAAAGAAGAAGCGATGCTGAAAATGCCGGAAGAAATACGGCGCTTCCGGTTATGGAGAAATGAGACCGCGCTTGATGATTATGGTATTGAGATCGTTCAAGAAAAAGCATCTGATCTACAAATCAGAGATGCAGACAGCGACGTCCTGTTCGCATCAGAAGAAAAGCCTTTGCGTGTCGAAGAATACCGATATCTCAAATCCCTGGCCTTGAAATCCGCCGAGGATTTTCATGCACTCTATTGTTCGTTCCCTGATAAGCATACGAGCGCGATCCCTTTTCGCAAGTCATTTTACGGCCCCGTTCCTCGTACCGCGGAGGAAATGTATCAGCATACAAAAAATGTAAACGAGTATTATTTCTCCGAAATCGGTGCGGAGGCTGATAATGAAGGAACGATCGTATCCTGTCGGGAAAGAGGATTTAAGTCTCTTGAATCCATCGCGGGGTATCTATCGCTTGGCGTCATAACAGGCAGTTACGATGAGAAATGGTCAGTACGAAAGGTTTTGAGACGCTTCATTTGGCATGACAGGATTCATGCCAAAGCGATGTACAGAATGGGAATACAGACATTCGGGGCCGATGCCATCCCCGATATATTCGGGTTTGCCCGATGAGC
>JAFTBL010000050.1 GCA_017455225.1 Oscillospiraceae bacterium | reverse complement strand
GAACGTGACGCAGGAGGAGCTGCTGCGCTCCTGCCACACAGCTTTCGCCGGCGGCTACAACGCGGTGAAGCTCTACTTCATGTTGGGACTGCCCACCGAAACGGACGAGGATGTGCTGGGCATCGCCGACATCGCCGCCCGGGTCATGCACGAGTGGCGCGAGGCGGCCCCCCAACAAGAACCGGGGCGTGCGCATCACGGTGTCCACCTCCTGGTTCGTGCCCAAGCCCCACACCGCCTTCCAATGGGTGCCCCAGATATCCAAGGAGGAGTACGAGCGCCGGGTGCGCCTGCTGAGGGAAGCGATCAAGACCAAGACCGTCACCTACAACTGGCACGACAGCGAGACCAGCGTCATCGAGGCCGTGCTGGCGCGGGGCGACCGGAAGCTGTGCAAAGTGTTGGAAACAGTGTGGTGTAAAGGGGCAAGGCTTGACGCGTGGGAGGAGTATTTTTCCTATGCGCGCTGGCAGGAGGCCTTTGCCGAATGCGGCGTGGATCCGGCGTTTTACGCCAACCGCCAGCGCCAAAAGGACGAGCTGATGCCGTGGGACGTGATCTCCTGCGGCGTGGAAAACTCCTTCCTCTGGCGGGAATATGAGCGCTCCATGGCGGGCGTTGTGACGCCGGACTGCCGCACCCGGTGCAGCGGCTGCGGCGCCAATCGGATGGTAGGGGGGACGTGCCATGTCTAAGCTGCGGCTGCTGTTTGTGAAGGAGGCGCAGGCGTCCTATATCTCCCATCTGGATCTGCTGCGCACGTTTCAGAGAGCGTTTCCCCGCTCCGGGCTGGAGATCCGCCATTCCCAAGGCTATCATCCCCACCCCATCCTGTCCATCGTGCTGCCGCTGCCGGTGGGGCAGTCCGGCGAATGTGAGCTGCTGGATTTCGAGGTGACCCAGGATACCGACGGCGCCGGCATCGCCGACCGGCTCAACGGGGGACTGCCCAGCGGACTGAGAGTGCTGGACTGCTATCCGGCGACGCGCCCCGTGCGGGAGCTGGCGCTGCTGCGGGCGCGGGTAGAGATGGAGTATGACCGTGGCGTGCCCAGAGGTGCGGCGGAGGCACTGACAGCACTGCTGACGGGGCCTGAGCTGATCGTCGAAAAGCGCACCAAGCACAAGGAGCTGGCGCAGGTGGACATCGCTCCCATGCTGCAGGAGGTGCGCGTGTGCGGGGAAGAGGAGAGGCTTGTGCGTCTGGAGGTGACGGTGCAGGCCCAGAACCCCGGCCTGAACCCCCAGCTGCTGGAGCAGGCGGTGCGCCGGTACCTGCCGGAGCTGGCGCCGGACTTTACCCGGGTGCGCCGTTTGGCGGTTTTGGACGCCGACGGCAACGATTTTCGCTGATTTTTGCATTTTTTGAAAAATAATGCTTGCATTTATGCCGGATCTATGATATCTTATTACGGCATGAAAAAGGGCGGTCCTCTGTCGCCGGCGCAAAAGGCGCCGTTTGTATGGCGGCATGAACACCTATAATTAGGAGGATTTATCCATGGATCTCATCAAGGCTCTGAACGAAAAGGAACTGCAGCGGGAACTCCCGCAGGTGCAGGTCGGCGACACTGTTCGCGTGCACGTCAAGGTCAAGGAAGGCTCCCGTGAGCGTATCCAGGTCTTTGAGGGCATCGTGATCGCCAAGAAGCACGGCGGCATCGAGGAGACCATCACCGTGCGCCGCATCTCTTACGGCGTGGGCGTGGAGAAGGTTTTCCCCGTGCATTCTCCGTCCATCGCGACCATCGAGACGGTGCGCTCCGGCTTTGTGCGCCGCGCCAAGCTGTACTATCTGCGCGACCGCGTCGGCAAGGCCGCCAAGGTCCGCGAGAAGCTGTAAGTCAGATTCTGATGAAAACCGCCCACGAGCGTGGGCGGTTTTTCCTTTTCAGCAGCAGAAAAGTATGCTATAATCAGGAAAGAACAGGCAGGTGAGCAAGTATGCAGATCGAAGGCTTGAGCTGGTTTCCCGGCCACATGACGAAGACCCGGCGTATGATCGCGGCGGAGATGGGGAAGATGGACGCCGTATGCGAGATCGTGGACGCCCGGATCCCCGTTTCGTCCCGCAATCCGGATATCGACGCGCTGACGGCGGGAAAGCCCCGTCTGGTGGTGCTCAACCGGGTGGATCAGGCGGATCCGGCGCAGACAAAGCGCTGGGCGTCGTGGTTCCGGGAGCGGGGCTGCGCGGTGCTGGAGGCCAACGCCAAGGGCGGCGCCGGCACGCAGCAGTTTGCCGCCGCCGTGCGGGAGCTGCTGCGGGAAAAGATCGCCGCATGGGAGGCCAAGGGTCAGGTGGGCCGCACCATCCGGGTGATGGTGCTGGGCATTCCCAACGTGGGCAAATCCACCTTTATCAACAAGGTGGCCCGCCGCAAGTCCGCCCGCGCCGAGGATCGCCCCGGCGTGACCCGCACCAAGCAGTGGATCCCCGTGGATCAGACGCTGGAGCTGCTGGATACCCCCGGCATCCTTTGGCCGAAATTCGACGATACGCAGGTGGGCGTCCATCTTGCCTACACCGGCGCCATCAAGGACGACGTGCTGGACGTGGAAGAGCTGGCCTCGCTTTTGATGGAGTATCTCTGCACCCATTACGTCTCCGCCGTGGAAGAGCGTTATAAGATCACGCCCCGGGACGGCGAGAATGGATATGAGCTGCTGAGTGCGGCGGGGCGGAAGCGCGGCTTCTTGATGCGAGGCAACGAGGTGGATACCGAGCGCATGGCCCGCGTTTTGCTGGATGAATACAGGGGTGGCAAGCTGGGACGCTTTACACTTGAAACCGTGGAGGAGCTGGAAAAATGAGGGAGCTGGAACACCCCTGG
>JAFTBL010000049.1 GCA_017455225.1 Oscillospiraceae bacterium | reverse complement strand
GCGGCAGATCCGCGCCCGGCAGGAGGCGGGCACGGCGCTGTTCCACCCGGACTGGCAGCGTCTGGTGCGGACGGAGTTTTCCCCCGCCCACCTCTATCTCACGCCGGAGAGATTGTGCCTGTACTACCAGATGTTCTCCATCGGCCCGGCGGCGGAGGGGATCCCTACCTTTGCCTTGCCCTACGACCCGGAGCACGGCCCGCGCCTGCCAATATAGAAAAAAAGACTGCCAACCGAGCGGCAGTCTTTTTTCATACTCCTTCGTTACGCCAGGATATCCACCAGATCATTCAGTCCAGAGGCCTTGCTGACCACCACAACCCGGTCGTCCTCCTGCAGCATTGTGGCGCCGCCGGGAATGATGATCTCCTGATCCCGGGCGATGGCTGCCACCAGAAGTCCAGCCTTCAGCGTCAGATCCTTCAGCGGCTTGTTCAGCACCGCGCCGCCGGCGGCGGTGGCGCGGAATTCCAGCGCCTCCACCGAGCCGTCCAGCATCTTGTAAAGGCTCTCCACCGCGCTGCCCTCGCTGTTGGCCAGCGCCCGGACGTAACGGGTGATCTGGTTGGCGGTGATGTCCTTGGGGGAAATGATACTGTCGATCCCTGTCTCCCGGATCAGTTCCATATAGTTGGGGCGCGTCATCTTGGCGATCACCTTCGGCACGCCGCCCCGCTGAGCCGTCAGCGCCATCAGCAGGTTTTCCTCATCACGACCCGTAAGGGAGACGAAAGCGTCGGCATCGAAAATATTCTCGCTCCGGATCAGGTCGTTGTCCGTACCGTCGCCCTCGATGATCATGGCGTCCGGCAGTTGAGAGGCAAGACGCACACATTTTTCGCCGCTCATCTCCACCACCCGCACCTTGATCCCGGCCCGGGCCAGCTCCCACGCCAGATACACGGCAATGCGGCTGCCGCCCAGCAGCGACACCGCCCGGATCCGCTGCTGGGTGCGGCCGATGGCGCGCAGCATCTTCTGCAGTTCCGGCTTGGTGCCGATCATGTGCAGCTTGTCACCGGGACGGGGCGTAAAGGTGCCGTTGGGGATCAGGATCTCTCCGTCCTGCTCGGCGGCGCACACCAGCACGTTGGCCACATGCGCTGCCCGGAAAGCACCCAGCGACACGCCGGCAAGGGCGTCCCCCTCCTCCACGTGGAAGCCGATCATATCCACCCGTCCCCGGGCGAACGGCTCCACGGAAAAGGCGGTGGGAAAGCTGATGATCCGCGCCGCCTCACGGGCGGCGGAACGATCCGGATTGATGACCATGTCCAACCCGATCTCCCGCTTGAGGGTATCGGCGTCCCGGTGGTAGTCCGGGTTGCGGACGCGGGCAATGGTATGGTGGGCGCCCAGCTTTTTGGCGATCAGGCAGCACACCAGATTTGTCTCGTCCTTGTCGGTGACGGCGATGACCAGATCGGCCTGCCGGACGCCCGCCTCGATCAGCACGCTGATGCTGGCGCCGTTGCCCTCCACGCACATGATGTCCAGTGTGCTGTCCGCCTTGCGCAGCGCGGCGGCGGCAGAGTCCACCATGACAATGTCGTGGTTTTCGCGGGCCATCTGTGCGGCGATGGCATAGCCCACCTTCCCGTTTCCTACAATAATGATCTTCATATTACGCCTCTCTTTCGCTCTCCGGTGCCGTGGCGGCGGATGCTCCGCCCCTCCAGCACGCCGTTGAGCTCCGCGCCCAGAATCAGCACGGAGCCGCTCATATACATCCACAGCAGTGACACCACGATCGTGGCAATGGAGCCGTACAGCTCCGTATAGTGGGCAAATTGCTCCACGTAGAATGAAAACGCCAAGCTCACCAGCACCCACGCCGCCACCGAGGCTGCCACGCCCGGCAGCACCTGCCGCAGCCGCAGCCGCTTGCCCAGCGACAGCATGTGCAGCGCCGTCAGCAGCAGCGCCACCACCAGAGCCATCAGCGCAAAGCGCAAATAGATCCACGCCGTCGCCAATCCGTCCGGCACGGTGATCAGCCGCTCGATGAACGTGACCGCCCGCTTGCCCACCACGCTGGCCAGCGCACTGACGGCAATGGTCACGATCAGCCCCACGGCAAACAGCAGCGTGTTCAGCTGGCTTTTCCAGATGCTCACCGGCGTGTCAAACCCGTAGGCCTTTCGCATGGAATGCATCAGGCAGCCGGTGGCCCGCATGGGGAACCAAATGGAAAAGATCAGGCTGAACCACATCAGCTGAGGACTGTTGTTGCCGGAGACGTACTCCAGATAACTCCGCATCACCCCCGCCAGCTCCGGCGGGATGATCCGCTCGGCGGCGGCCATGGTCTCCTCCACGTCCAGCGCCAGCGCGCCCAGCAGCATACTGAGAAAGATCAGCAGCGGAAAAATGGCAAACAGCAGATAGTACGTCAAAGCGGCGCTGTCCCGCGCCACGTCGTGCTCGTAGTAGCGCAGCACCAGCTCCCGCAGCGCCGGGATCCTATTCCTTTTTTTCCGTTCTTTTCCCATATGCTTCCTCCTGAAAGGGTATTGTATCATACGGTGTGGAAAAAGAAAAGCGGTTTTTGTGCTCTCGCTCTGTTTCTCTTTTGCAAATTTTTTCCATTTTTTTCTTTTTTCTGCCAAAAAAATCCTTGTCACAAGAAAAAATATGTGATAACATCTGTATAAACATTCATTAAGCGGTATCGCACCGTCCAGAAAGAGGTATGCGCATGGATCAGCTGACCAAAACCGTGCAGGAGGAAATCGCCCGCCAATACCGCAGTGTACGCCAGTTTGCCTTTGCGGTCGGCATTCCCCTGTCCACCATCAACAGCGCCCTGCACAACGGCGTGGGCAGCTCCTCCTATGAAACGGTGATCAAAATATGCAGCACGCTGGGCATCAAAGGCGTGGCAGCCGAGAACGGATGCTATCTGGCGGAGGATGCCGCGGCATTGCTGGAGCAGTACGCCCGGCTGGACGGCTACGGCCGCCGGGCCGTGGAGCTGGTGCTGCAGGCGGAGCTGGAACGCTGCGAGGCCCAGCCCCGTTCCCGCAGCAAGCGCACCGCCGAATGAATGCTCTGAAAGTGACACCCCTCCGGCTTTTGCCGGAGGGGTCGTTTCATCGTTTTTATTTCTTTTTCGGCACGGCGTACTTCACGTGCAGCAGCTCGTGGCTGCGCTTGCCCAAAAACTCCTCGTACATCTCCTGCGCGATGGGGTTGGTCTCCGAGCTCTTGATCAGCGCGTCCTGATCTGCCCGGTAAAGTCCCGCCGCCCGCTGCTCCTTCCGGGGCATCAGTCCGTGGGGCTGGCCAGCGCCGCCCACGCAGCCGCCCCGGCAGGTCATGACCTCCACCAGATCGTAGTAGACCTTGCCCTCCTCGATATCAGCGATCAGCTTTTGAGCGTTGATGAGGCCGTGACACACGGCGATGCGGATGGTGTTCTCCCCGATCTGGAAGGTGGCGGTGCGGATGGGATCGCTGCCCCGCAGACCGCTGTACTGGATCTCCTGCAGCGCGTTGCGGGACTTATCCGGCACGCAGCAGCGCACCACTGCCTCCGCCACGCCGCCGGTGGCGCCGAAGATCGTGGCGGCGCCGGTGCCGATGCCGAAGGGCAGGTCGGGGGACGCGCCCTCGATGTTGGCAAACTGCACGCCCGCCTCGTTGATCATGTTGATCAGCTCCTGGGTGGTCAGCACCAGATCCACGTCGGGATTGCCGTTGTGCTTGAACTCGTCCCGGGCCGCCTCCATCTTCTTGGCGGTGCAGGGCATGACGGCGATGTGATAGGTCTCCCGGCCGTCCTCCTTGTCCTTTTGCGCGTACCGGTCCTTCAGCACGGCGGCGAACATCTCCATGGGGGACTTGCAGGTGGAGATGTGCTTGAGATACTTGGGGTTCTTGCGCTCCAGATACTTCACCCACGCGGGGCAGCAGCTGGTGAACATGGGGAAGGGGCCGCCCTTTTTCAGCCGCTCCATGAACTCCGCCGACTCCTCGATCACCGTGAGGTCGGCGCCGAAGGTGGTGTCGTACACCTCGTCCGCGCCCATGATCTTCAGCGCGGTGACGATCTTGGAGATCACGTTGTCGCCTACCGGCAGGCCGAAGGCTTCGCCCACCGCCACGCGGACGGCCGGGGCGATCTGCACCACCACCCGCTTCCGGGGGTTGTGCAGGGCGCGCCACGCCTGACCGATGGAGTTGTAGATGGTGATGGCGCCGGTGCCGCACACGGCGGCGCACTGGCCGCAGCTGATGCAGTTGGTGTCCTTGAGCTGGCGGCCGAAGGCGGGCGTCACCTGCAGGTTGGAGCCGCGGAAGGCAAAGTTCAGCACGCCCATGCCCTGTACCTCCTCGCACACGCGCACGCAGTCGCCGCAGAGGATGCACTTGTTGGGATCACGCACCACGGCGGGAGACGTGTCGTCAATGTCATAATGGGGCCGGGTGTCGGCAAAGCGGACGCGGCGCACGCCGAACTGCAGGGCCAGACGCTGCAGCGTGCAGGCGCCGTTCTTTTCGCAGGTGGTGCAGTCACGGCAGTGGCTGGCCAGCATCAGCTCCAGATTCATCCGCCGGTGCTTCAAAAGCCGGGCGGTGTTGGTGCGGATCCGCAGCCCGTCCCGGGGCTCCATGGAGCAGCTGGCGTCGATCTTCCCCTTTTCGTCCTCCACCACGCACATGCGGCAGGCGCCGTATACGCTCAGGTCGGAATAGTAGCAGAAGGTGGGCATCTCAATGCCGGCCTTGCGGATCACCGCCAGAACATTCTTTTCGCCGTCGAAGGGCACGCGCTGGCCGTCGATATACATAACTCCCTTTGCCATAGTGATCAGCCCTCCTTAATGGCCCCGAAGGGGCAGTTCTGCAGGCAGGCGCCGCAGTTGATGCACTTTTCGCCGTCGATCACGTGGGCGGCGCGGGGACTGCCCTCGATGGCCTCCATGGGGCAGCTGCGGCGGCACTTGCCGCAGCCCTTGCACTGCTCCGGGTCGATGACCGGGTGCTTCTTCGCCCCGTCGCAGATGGGGCAGTGGTGATCCCGCACGTGATAGAGATACTCGTTACGGAAGTATTTCAGCGTGCTCATCACCGGCTTGCAGGCGCTCTGCCCAAGGCCGCACAGTGCGGTGGAGGTGATGGTGTCGCTCAGCTCCTCCAACAGATCCAGATCCTCCTCGGTGCCCTCGTTGTGCACGATCCGCTCCAGGATTTCCAGCATCCGCTTGGTGCCCTCCCGGCAGGGAACGCACTTGCCGCAGCTTTCGTTCTGGGTGAAGTGCATGAAGAACCGGGCCACCTCCACCATGCAGGTGTCCTCGTCCATGACCACCAGACCGCCGGAGCCGACAATGGCGCCCAGCTTTTTCACGCTGTCGAAGTCCAGCGGCACGTCCAGATGTTCCTCGGTCAGGCAGCCGCCGCTGGGAACGCCGATCTGCACGGCCTTGAACTTCTTGCCGTTTTTGAT
>JAFTBL010000048.1 GCA_017455225.1 Oscillospiraceae bacterium | reverse complement strand
GGTGGAATGGCAAGGGGATGAAAAAAAGATCCTCTTGTCCCTCCACGGCGCCGCCGCAGAGCTTCGGCGGCTCGGCGAGGAACAGCGCCGGACGATGGGGCAGCGGAGACGGCTGATCGGGGCCGCCGCGCTGTGCGGCGCGGCGCTGCTGGTGATCGTGCTTGCGTAAGATTTGAGGATATACGATGGACGTTGAATTGATATTCAAAATAGCCGCCGTGGGGATCCTGGTGGCAGTGCTGAACCAGCTGTTGATCCGCAGCGGACGGGAGGAGCAGGCCATGATGACCACGCTGGCAGGTCTTGTGGTGGTGATGATGCTGCTGCTGCAAAAGATCAGCGACCTCTTTTCGCTGGTCAAGTCGCTGTTCGCGCTCTGACCATGACGGAGGTATTGCGGATCGGCGCCGTATGCGTCGTCGGCGCGGCGGCGGCTCTCTTTCTTGCGCGGCAGCTGCCGGAAACAGGGTTTCTCCTGTCGCTGGCGGTGTGTGCGGTGGGTGCGGCGGCGCTGCTGCCGTTGCTGGAAAACCTGCTGTCATTTTTGCGCGCCTTGGCGGCTTGGGGCGGTATGGAGGAAGGTGTCTTCGTTCCTTTGCTGAAAACCGCCGGCATCGTTCTGGTGTCCAGGGTTGGCACCGAGCTGTGCCGGGACGCCGGGCAGGGCGCCTTGGCGTCATTGTTGGAGCTGGGCGGCGCGGCAGGCGCGCTGCTGGTGGCGCTACCGCTTTTTCAGTCGGTCTGGGAGCTGCTGGAGGCGCTGCTATGAGATGGCCGGGATATTGCCTGACGGTGCTGGCCCTTTTGTGGGCGCTGACGGTGACCGCCTTCGGGGACGACATACTGCCGCCGGAGCTGCCGGAAGCTCTGCCGCCGGAGGCGGAGCAGATGCTGGAGGAGCTGGACGGCGGCGCGCGGGATAATGCGTCGCTGCTGGAGGGGCTGCAGCAGCTGGGCGCATACGCGGCGGATCAGTTTTTTTCCGTGCTGCAGAGCCATCTGAGCTCCGGCGTGCTGATGCTGGCGGTGGTGATCCTGTGTGCCATGGGCGGCGAGCTGTATCAGCCGGGGCAGACCGGCGTCACCGTCACCACGGCGGGCTCGCTGGCCATCGCGCTTACCGCCGCAGGGGGCGTTCGCTCGATGATCGGCTCCGGCTGGGAGACCATCGAATCGCTGAACGTGTTTTCCAAAACGCTTCTGCCTGCTTTGGCGGCGGCCGCCGCCTCCTCCGGCGGCATGATCTCCGCCAGCGTCCGGCAGGTGGCCACCGTTTTGTTCGTCGACTTCCTGATCACGCTGATCCGCAGTCTGCTGATGCCGCTGGTCTACGCTTACGTGGCTGTATCGGTGGCGGAGGCCGTGATCACGGAGCATCCTTTGGAGCGCCTGCGCGGCGGCATCGGCAAGGTGGTGGGCTGGGCGCTGGCTGCCATCGTGGCGCTGTTTACCGGATATCTGACGCTGACGGGCTCGGCGGCATCATCCTCCGACGCGCTGGCACTGCGGCTGACACGCTCTGCCATCGGCGCGGCGGTGCCGGTGGTGGGCACCATGATCTCTGAGGCGTCGGAAAGCGTGCTGGCCGGGGCAGGCTTGCTGAAAAACGCCATTGGCGTATTCGGAATGCTGGGGATTTTGGCGGCGTGCGCGTACCCGTTCCTGCAATTAGGCGTACAGTATTTGCTTTACAAGGCGG
>JAFTBL010000047.1 GCA_017455225.1 Oscillospiraceae bacterium | reverse complement strand
CCAGCCCTCCACCACCGGCTTTTCCCCGGTGGGCGCCAGCGACTCCAGATAACTGAGCAAATAGTCGGCATCCCAGTAATTGCCGCCGTCCAGCACGAGGAAGTGGCCGTTTTTCAGCTGGATCACAAAGCTGTTGCCGCCGCCCTTCGTCTCCAGCATGTGGAGCGTCGTTTTCGCGCCCGGCAGATCGTGCTGCACGTAGTCCGCCGAATAGAACAGGCGCTGTGACAGCGGGATCTCCTCCGCGGCGATATAGGTGGTGTTCAGCTTGGCCCGATAAATCACGGACACGGCCTTTTCGCCCCGGGTATAAACGGCGGTATACACGTTGCCGTTCAGTCCCGTCGTGCCGTTATCCGCGTACTTGACGAACCCGTTCCCTTCCAGCGTCGTCAGATAATTCCGGTAATCGGCAAGGGTGGTGCCGCTCATTTCCGCGAAGTGGCAGCTGCCCACCTCGTCCGATACCCGTTCCATCTGCGCACCGCTCATGGCGGGCACGTCCTGCAGCATGGCGGCCAGTGTCAGCGGCAGGATGGGACCCTTTTTAGAATCCAGCCAGACGTCGCCGGAAAGGCCGGCCACCGCTACAGTGAGGGCGGAGAGCTTTTTGGCGTATTTGGCAGTCAGCCCGGCGCAGCTGCCGGTGTACTTGGTGGCGCCGTTGTCGTCGGTCACCATGCCGCCCAGCTGATAGCCGATGGGGCCCGCGCCCTTGCCGGAGGCCACGCCGTAGCTGCCGCTGAGCCACACGCCCCTGGTAAGGTCGCTGCCGTTGACCGCGCCCACCAGGAAGCCCACCATGTTGGCGGCGGTATCCGTGGCGGTCAGCGTGCCGGTGAAGATATCCGAGTTCAGACACGCCTTGGTGGCGCCGCTCATGCCCACCACGCTGCCGATGATGCCGCCCATGGCCTGATTGTGGTTGGAGACCTCCACGCTGCTGTTCAGCGTGCCGGTCACAAGGCAGTTCGCCACGGTCAGCGTGGCGGTTTCATTCTGGAACGCACCCACGATGCCGCCGATGCACTTGCCGTTGGTGGAAACGGTGCCGGCATACCAGCACTCCGAGATCGTCGTGTTGCTGGCGATCCGGCCCACGAGGCCGCCGGTGAGGCCGTCCTGCCCGCTGCCGGGCAGAGTCACCGCCAACTCCGCATCGCTGTAGACCCGCTCCATGGTGCCGCGGAAGTTGCCCACGATGCTGCCGTTGATGGCGGCGGTATTTTTAAGATAGGAGTTGGTCAGGCGGAAGTCCTTGATCTCACCGTCATAGGCGTTGGCAAAGAGTCCCGTTCGGCCGTTGTTGTTCACGTAGAGACCGGAGACGGTGTGGCCCTGTCCGTCAAAGCTGCCGCGGAAGGCATAGGTCATGCCCACCGGCGTCCAGACGGTGAGGCCGGCAAAGTCGCTGGCCTTCCAGTCCGCCACCGTGTCCTTGTTCAGGGAGATGTCCGCGCCCAGCTTCACCGTTTTGCCGGTAAAAACGCCGTCGCGGGAATCGTTGAGATAGGCCATGCCCAGCAGCTGGGGCGCCGAGGAGACCGTATACACGCTCTCGCCCTCGTCGTACCACGTGAGATCGATCTGCGCGATCCCGGCGTCAAACGCCGCCTGATAGACGCGCCAGATCTCCGTGTCGCGCCACTGCGCCAGCAGACCGTCCTCATCGCACAGGCTGGGAAGATCCGGGAGCTCGTGGCGGTATTTCCGGCTCAGCTCGGTGCAGCTGCCGGTGTAGGCGATATCGCCGCCGTCGTCGGTCACCGTGGCGGTGCCGGCCTGCCAGCCGACGATGTTCCAGTTGTTGGAGGGGGCGCAGTAGCAGTTGCTCAGCCACACGCCGCCGGTATCGCTCTGGGCGCTGACGCCGCCTACCGCAAGACCCACCATGTTGCCACCGCTCAAGGCGTGGGTCACCGTGCCGGCAAAGACGCTGTTGGCGATGTTCAGTCGGGGCGCGGAGGAGGTGTTGTTGCTCCAGATCTGGCCCAGGAAGCCGCCGGCACAGCCATTGGCTTGCTGGACCGTGGTGGTGATATCGCCCGTCACCAGACAGTTGTTGATATTCACCGTCACGCCGTTGGTGAAATGCTCGCCCACGATGCCGCCCACACGGGTGCCGTTAACCGTGATGCTGCCGTCAAACCAGCACTGGTCAAAGGTCGAATTCGTGCTGTCGATGCGACCTACCATGCCGCCGGTGGCGTATGCCGCGGCGTTGCCGGAGGTGGCAGCGCCCGCCACACGGATGATGGCGTTGCTGTACACCTTTTCAACGGTGCCGCGGAAGTTGCCCGCGACGCTGCCGTTGAAGGCGGTGCTGCTGCTGAGATACGAATTGGTCAGCCGGAAGTTCCGGATGGTGCAGTCGTAGGCGTTGCCGAACAGCGCCACACGGTGCGCGCCGGTGGCGTACAGGCCGGAAATGGTGTGGCCCTGGCCGTCAAACGTGCCCCGGAAGCTGCCGGAGTCCCCGCCGATGGGCGTGAACTCATTGGCGGGAGCCGTCGTCGCCCAGTCCGCTGCATTGCCGTCGTTCAGCTTGATGTCAGACGCCAGATACACCGTCTTGCCGCTGAAGTTCTTGGAAACAGCCAGCGCGGAAAGACCGTGCAGCTCCGCCGCGGAGGTCAGCACAAACTTGCTCTCGCTGTCGCTGTACCACGACGTGTCGCCCGTGCCGTTGTAGGCCGCGTACAGGTTCTTCAGCTCCGTGGTATAGCTGTTCGTCCCGTCGCTGATGGTGACCTCCGTCACCGCTTTCACGTTGGCGTCCGCATTCGTCAGACGCACGTTGGCATGGTTCTCCTCCCCCTCGAACACGGGCAGGATCTCCACGTTGGCGGCGGGGATGTTCACCGTGGCGCCGGAGGCGTTGGTGTAGCTCACCGTGTACGCCGTATTCGCGTCCAGCGTCTGGTCGAAGGACAGGACGATGTTCCCGCTGACGCTGCCGTCATTCACCGACACGCATCTGCTGGGGCCGTACACCGTCTCCCCCGCCTTCGTCACCGCAAAGGCCCGCACCGTGTAGTTCACGGCCACGTCCTCCGGCGCTACCGGCCACTTGGCCGTGAAGAAATACTCCGAGGCCGGGCTCACTACCTTCGGGCTGAAGGAATACTGATCCTTCCCGCTGGCAGTAGAGCCGGTGGTGGATTCGATGCGGCGGAACACGCTGTGGGTCGTGTAGGTCTTTTTGACCGTCTGCCCGCCGTCCTCGTACGAGATCTCAAAGCCGACCCGCAGATACAGCTCCGGATCGCCCACCGAGGAAACGAACCGCATCACGTACTTGCCTTGGTACTGCGCAACCTTCGTGCTGGTGATGACGCCCGTGGTGGTCTGCACCTTCGTGTTCAGAACACCCTCGTCCAGCTCCGACGCCTCCGCGCGCACGAGGGCGCCCGGAAGCAGCAGCGCCGCCAGCAGCAGAGCAAGCAGTACCCCTGTAGCTTTTTTCATGTGTTGCTTCATAGCTTTCTCCATCCTTTTTCAAGTTTTTTGGGGGTTACTAGTTCCATTCTCCGTTTTCATCGCCATACTCGCTCGTTTTCAGGTTGCTTTCACAGATGATGTCCTGCCAGGAAAAGAGCTTCGCGTCCCACTCCGGGCTCGCGTAGGGCCTTTTCTTCATGATTCCGCTCCCTCCTTTCTCCCTCATTTCTTGCTTACTAACCTTCCTTTATATCGGAGCCGATTGCTCTCCTCGGCTTACGATCACGATCTCTCCCGCGCCACGGTATACTCGATGGCGTACTGCGCCGTCGAATCGGCCCCGCTTTCCAGCTTTTCGGCAAACGTGGTGGTGTCCGGGCGGGCCGGGATGTTCTGACTGCTGCCCACTGCATACGGGAAGGTAAGGATCTTCCCGCCGTCGCCGTAATGCAGCCAGTCCGTCACCTTGGTCTGCAGGTAGGCGTTCCTGTCCTCCGAGGCCTGGAACGCGCCGCCCCACGTTTCGCCGCTGCGGTACATGCCGATGT
>JAFTBL010000046.1 GCA_017455225.1 Oscillospiraceae bacterium | reverse complement strand
CAGCGTCTTACCGGTGCCGGGGGAGCCCACCAGCAGCGCGCCCTTGGGGAGCTTGGCGCCGATGGCGGTGTACTTGCCGGGGTTGTGGAGGACATCGATGATCTCCACCAGACTTTCCTTGGCCTCGTCCTGCCCGGCCACGTCCTTGAAGGTGACGCCGGTGGACTTTTCCATATAGACCTTGGCGTTGGCCTTGCCCACGCTGCCGATGCCGCCCAGACCGCCGCCGCTCTTGCTGATAAAGCGCATCAGCAGCACCATGGCGCCCACCATCAGCAAGATCGGCACGATGTAGGCGATCATGAACTCCAGCACGGGGCTCATTCTGGCCTGATACGGCTCGGTGAAATCCACGCCGTTTTCATCCAGCAGCGCCAGCAGATCCGGGTCGTTCAGCTGCACGGTGTACAGGATCAGCTCCGTCTTTTCGGAGTTGGTGAACTCCTTGCCTTCCTCGTCGGTATACACGTAGCCGTCCACCGGCACGGCGTAAATGGTGCCGTCCCGGAAGACCACGTGGTCGACCTTGCCGCTGCGCACCAGCTGCAAAAGCTCGCTGTACTGGATCTCGTGGCTGGTGGATCTGTTGGAGGCGTTGCTGGTGTAGGCGCTGATGTAGTTGAAGACCACCGTCAGCACGATGGCCCACACCACCAGTGTGGCGATGCCCCGCAGATTGCGCCCGCCGCGGCCGTTCTTGTTCTCGTTATTGTTGTTGGGATCCATAGCGATCTCCTTCCGTATCAAAAAGGTGTCTGACGCCCTGTTGCTCCAAATTACATGACAGTATACCATACATTTTTAAAAGTCACAAGCGCCCGGCGGATGTTTTTTCTGTTAAAAAAGTGTGAAGATGCTTTATTCCACCGGAAACTCATGCTATAATACTCCTATCTATGCACACAGGCTGCGGCGGCCGTCACAGGGCGAGTCGCGGCGGCGGGAGGGTAACTGCATGAAAGAGAACAAGACGCCCCGCCCCTTTCCGGAGGCGGAGGCGGATGGGATCATTGAAGGGCGCAACGCGGTGATCGAGGCCCTGCGCACCCGCACCCCCATCGACAAGATCTATCTTGCCAAGGGCGACACGGACAAAACGCTGGGGCACATCGCCTCCCGCGCCCGCGAGGCGGGCGTGGTGGTGGTGGAGGCCGACCGGCACAAGCTGGACAATATGTCCCGTACCCACGCCCACCAGGGTGTGATCGCGCTGGCGGCGGTGCGGGAATACGTCAGTGTGCAGTCGCTGCTCTCTGCCGCCGCGGAAAAGGGCGAGGCGCCGCTGCTGGTGGTGTGCGATGAGATCTCCGACCCCCACAATTTGGGCGCCATCCTCCGCACCGCCGAGTGCGCCGGCGCCCACGGGGTTATCATCCCCAAGCGCCGCAGCGCCGGGCTGACCGCCATCGTGGCCAAGACCAGCGCCGGCGCCGTCAGCCACATTCCGGTGGCGCGGGTGGCGAACCTGACCGCCACGCTGGAGGAGCTGAAAAAGCAGGGCGTGTGGATCTTCGGCACGGCGGCGGACGGCGCGGCCGAGCTGTACGACGCGGATCTCAAGGGCGCCGCCGCCATCGTCATCGGCTCGGAGGGCAGCGGCATGACCCGTCTGGTGCGGGAGCGGTGCGATTTTCTGGTGCGCATCCCGCTTTTGGGCAAGATCACGTCGCTGAACGCCTCGGCGGCCGCGGCGGTGCTGCTGTACGAGGCGGTGCGCCAGCGCATGGGAAAGGGAATGTGACGGCATGACGGACGAAGAACTCTATCAGACGCTGACGGAAACGGGGCGTCTCCTCCGGGGCGTGGAGCCCGTGGAGGGCGAGGAATATTCGCTGGACGCCATCCTGGCCGAATACGGGCAGGATGCGTCGCCCGGCGCCCCCGTGCCGGAGCCGGAACCCGAGCCCGCCCCCGCGCCGGAGCGCGAGCCGGAGCCTGCCCGTCAGGCGCCGCCCGCCGGCATCGACAGCGAGGATCTGCGCGCCTCCGTGGCGCAGACCATGGAGCAGATGCTGGACGGCGGGGAGGAAAAGCCCCGTTTGACGCTGGTGCGGCGCGAAAAGAGGGCGCCGGAGCCGGAGACTGACCGCCGCAGCGAAATTTTTCCCGAGGAGCCGGAGGGCAAGCGCACCGTCCCGCTGGAGCAGGTGATGTCGGAGACGGTGGAGGCGGTGCTGGATGAGGACGACGCCATACTGGAGCCGCCCCTGCCGCTGGGTGAGCGGGTGCGGGACTGGCTGGCGCTGGTGGGCGAAAAGCTGAGCCGCCGCGCCCCCCGCCGCCGGGACGATACCGAATCCCTCTGGGAGCAGCCGGAGAGCCAGCCCGATCAGCGGGAGGAGCCGGAGCCGGATCCGGCGGATGCGGCGCGGGAGGCCAAGCGCCTGTGCGCCCGGCTGTATCGCCATACGATCCTGACGGGTCTGGGCGCCGCCGCGCTGGCGGTGCTGACGGTGCTG
>JAFTBL010000045.1 GCA_017455225.1 Oscillospiraceae bacterium | reverse complement strand
TCGCCAAACTCCAAGAACGGTCTCCGCTCCGGGCTGGTGATTTTCAACGAGATCCACCTGTTTGAAACCTACGACCGTATCACCATTATGACCTCCGGTCTTGGCAAGGTGGACGACGCCAGGCGCGGGATCTTCACCTCAAACGGTGAGGTGCTGGACGGCCCTCTGGATGATTATGTGGCGCAGTCCGAGCGTATTCTCTTTGAAGGTGAGGCCGATCACGGTTTCCTGCCCATGATCTTCCGCCTGGACAAGGCGGAAGAAGTGCGGGACGAGGCAAACTGGTACAAATCCTCCCCTTCCCTCGCGTACTTCCCTGCTCTGCTGGCGGAGTACCGCAAGGAATACGTCGGCTGGCTGGAGCATCCCGTAGAATACCGGGATTTTATCAACAAACGCATGGGACTGCGCGTCGGCGCCAGCGAAGTGAGCGTTACTGACTACGACAAGGTACTGGCCACCAAGCGGGAACTGCCGGATCTGCGCGGCTGGAGCTGTATCGCCGGGCTCGACTATGCGGAGTTGAGCGACTGGGCCAGCCTGAACCTCCACTTCCGGCAAGGGAATGAGCGCTTTGACTTGTCCCATTCCTGGCTTTGCCTGCGCGGTAAAAACCTTTCCCGCGTTAGGGCTCCATGGCAGGACTGGGCCGAGCGCGGCTTGGTCACGCCGGTGGACGACGTGAGCATTCCGCCGGAGCGGATTGCCGAGGCGCTGCGGGAGGCAGGGACACGGTACAACATCCGCATGCTGGCAATGGACGGCTACCGCTGGGCGCTGATGGCGGAGGCGCTGCGGTCTGTCGGATGGGACGCGGCGGACAAGGGCCGTGTGAAGCTGGTGCGGCCAAGCGACATCATGCAGGTGGAGCCCGTGATTCAGGAATGCTTTGACCGAGGCTATTTCACGTGGGGAGATAACGCGCCGCTGCGCTGGGCGACCAACAACACCAAGCGGGTGCGCAGCGCAAAAAAGTGGGGTGTGGACACCGGCAATTTCATCTATGCCAAGATCGAGCCGAAGAGCCGAAAGACCGACCCCTTTATGGCGCTGGTAGCCTCTATGACCTGTGAGCAGTTGCTGGGTACCGGCGCGCCGGCGCGGGCGCCCATGGCGGCGGTGGCGATATGACTGACAAAAACGAAGCGCCCCGCCTGAACGCGGCGGCACGGGCCGCCATCGAGGACGCACTGCGGCGACACGTCACCGTGCAGGTGATGATGGGCTCCGGCGGCACCGTGCAGGTGATGGAGGTCAGCAAGAAAATTCTATATCGCGCGCCGTGAAGTGGCACGGCTGCAAGGGCAAGTGGGCCGAGAAACAGGCGGGAGTCTATCCCGTGTGTTTCTCGGCCCATTTTCTGATTTCAAAGGAGTGATGCAATGGGGATTAACTTTATCGAGTGGCTCACCGGCAAGGGAGCAGACAGCGGCGGCGCCTTCCGGGACGTGGACTGCCGGGCGCTGTGGGACGCGGGCGCCGACTACGTGCTGCGCAAGTACGCTTTCGACACCTGCGTGGATCTCATTGCCGCGGCGCTGGGGCGGGCGGATTTCCGGGAGTACCGGGCGGGTGCAGAGATTCACGGCGCCGAGTGGTGGCTCTGGAACGTGGAGCCCAACACCAACCAGAACAGCAGCACGTTTCTCCACAAGCTGGTGGATCAGCTGTACCGACACAATGAGGCTCTGATTCTGACGCTGCCGGTACGGGGTACCGAGCGCAGCGTGCTGGCTGTGGCGGACGAATGGAAACAGAGCGAGGAACAGGTCATCGCGCCCAACAAATACTACAGCGTCCGCGTCGGTGATCTGGTTTTCCGCAAGACCTTCCGGGAGGAGGAGGTCCTGCGGCTGAAGCTTTCCCACCGCGCCATGGAGCCGGTGCTGCGAATGCTGGGCGATTCCTGGTGCCGTATGGCAAGTCTGGCGCAGAAGCATTACGAGTGGGATCACGGGCAGCACTGGAAGGTGCATGTGGATCAGATCACAAGCAACGCCCAAGCCTTCGAGGCCAATTTTGCCAAAATGCTCCAGAATCAGATGAAGCCGTTTCTGGACAATCCCAACGCGGTGCTGCCGGAATTTGACGGTTATCGCTATGAAATGGTGGGCGGCTCCGGCGGCAGCTCCTCCCGCT
>JAFTBL010000044.1 GCA_017455225.1 Oscillospiraceae bacterium | reverse complement strand
CTGCCGCAGCGCGCCCAGTTGGCCGGAAAGCCCGGTCTTGGTCACGGTGATCGCCGAGAAGTTCTTGCGCCCGGCGATGCCGGTGATGAACCGGTCGTCCGTGATCTCCCCCTCGTCGAAGCTCTCCCGGATCATGGTGCCGGGGTGCTCCGGCTGGTTGGTATTGCGGATGTTCAGGGGGATGTTCTTCTCCCGCACCGGGAAGATGGTGCCCTCGTGCAGCACCTGCGCGCCGATGTAGCTCAGCTCACGCAGCTCGGAATAGGTGATGCGCTCGATGGGCTCGGGATCCTTCACGATCCGGGGGTCGGCCATCAAAAAGCCGGACACGTCCGTCCAGTTTTCGTATACGTCCGCCTCCAGCGCCGCCGCCGCCAGCGCGCCGGTGATGTCGCTTCCGCCGCGGCTGAAGGTCTTGATGGCTCCGTCCGGCATCACGCCGTAAAAGCCGGGGATCACCACCCGCCGCCCCTGCGCCAGCCGCTGCAGCGCCTCATAGCTGCGTTCCTGATCCACGGTGCCGTCCAGCCGGAAATAGAGCCACCGGGCGCTGTCCACGAACTCATAGCCCAGATAGTCCGCCATCAGCCGGGCGGCGAAATACTCGCCCCGGCTCACCAGCTCGTCCTGGGAGATGCCGCCGTCCATCTTCTGCCGCAGGGCGGCGAACTCGCTCTCCAGCTCCGTGGAAAGCCCCAGCTCGTCCCGGATGGCGATATACCGCTCCGTGATCATCTGCCACACGCCGTCGCAGCTGACGCCGTATTGCAGGTGGGCGTGGCACAGATACAAAAGATCCGTCAGCTTGTGGTCGCCGCCGAAGCGCTTGCCTGCGGCGCTGACCACCACCACCTGCCGGCTCTCCTCCGCCTCCACGATGGAGCGCACCTTGGCGAACTGGGTCGCGTCCGCCATGGAGGAGCCGCCGAACTTCAATACCTTTAACATTTCCTCGCCTCTTTTTTCCGCCCAGCGCCCTGCGAAGCAAAACTTTTTTGGAGAATTTGTTTTCTTCACAAAAACACTTGCTTTTTTGTTGGAGACAGTGTATCATAGCTCTATGCAAAATGCAAGAAAAATTTTATCGCCCGCCGGCATTTTTTCTAAAGGGAGAATGTCCGTCTTATGATAGATTTTTCTTGTCATTCTGTGCGCCGTGGGTATACAATGGCGTACACAGCAATACAGGAGGTCTGGGCATGAGCAACACGATGACATATCACAGCACCCGCAGCCGGGCGCTGAACGCCTCCTCCAGCCGGGCCGTGCTGGAGGGACTGGCGCCGGACGGGGGGCTGTATATCTCCGACGGGGTGAACGCGGAGGGCTTTGACTACCGGGCGCTGCTTTCGTGCAGCACGCAGGAGATGGCGGAGGTGATCCTGCGCCGTCTGCTGCCGGATCTGCCGAACATGGCAGAGCTGGTGCGCCGGGGCTACGCGGGGAAATTTGAGACCGAGGAGCTGACGCCGCTGGTGAGCGTGGGCGAGCGGTACGTGCTGGAGCTGTTCCGCGGCCCCACCAGTGCCTTCAAGGACGTGGCGCTGAGCCTTCTGCCCCAGTTCATCACTGCGGCGCGGCAGGCCGAGGGCGTGGAGGACGAGATCGTGATCCTCACCGCCACCTCCGGCGACACGGGCAAGGCGGCTCTGGAGGGTTTCCGCGACGTGGACGGCACCCGCATCATCGTTTTCTACCCGGAGGGCGGCGTGTCCCCGGTACAGCAGGCGCAGATGACCACCCAGGAGGGTCGCAACGTGCGCGTGTGCGCCGTACGGGGCAATTTTGATGACGCCCAGACCGGGGTGAAGCAGGTCTTTGCCGCCTGCCGGGAGAAGGCGCTGCCCGGCGTGCGCCTGTCCTCCGCCAACTCCATCAACATCGGGCGGCTGGCGCCGCAGGTGGTTTACTATTTCAAAGCCTACGCCGAGCTGGTGAAGGCCCACCGCATCGCCGTGGGCGACCCTGTGCATTTCGTGGTGCCCACCGGCAACTTCGGCGACATTCTGGCGGGCTACTACGCAAAGCTGCTGGGGCTGCCCGTGGGCAAGCTGGTGTGCGCCTCCAACCGCAACGACGTGCTGACCCAGTTCCTCTCCTCCGGTCTTTACGACCGGCGG
>JAFTBL010000043.1 GCA_017455225.1 Oscillospiraceae bacterium | reverse complement strand
GACATGTATCCTCCCCCGTTCATGTTTATTTTGAATACAATGCCGCCCGACACACCCTTCGTTCGCGCGGTCGGAGTCCTGCGCGGCGCAGCGTTTGTCAGGCGGCAGATACAATATATAAAACGCGGAAACAAATGTCAATGGATTTGGACAAATTTTTCTCTGTTTTTCGCAAAGAAACCGCTTCCGTCCGCTGCAGCGGCGGATCTATCCCCGCTTGGGGAAGTATTTGGCCCGGAACGGCACGTCCTCCACGGCAAAGCTGCGGCCGCGCAGATAGTTCAGTATCCCGGCGTCGGTGGGCAGGTCAAAGCTGACCCGGTACGCCCAAAGCGCCTGCCGCGTTTCCCCGTAGCGGCGGTTCACGTCGCCCCGGCCGTATTTGCCGTCCCCCAGCAGCGGGCAGCCCATGTCGGCAAAGGTAGCGCGGATCTGGTGGGTGCGTCCGGTCTCCAGCGTCACCTCCACCAGGCTCAGTCCATCCCGGCTCTCCAGCGTCCTGTAGTGGGTCACGGCGGTCTTCCCGCCGGGTACGGCACGGTGATAGACCGATACGGTCTTCTTCTTTTCATCCTTCAAAAGGAAGCATTTGACGGTTCCCCGCTCCGGAGAAGGGCGCCCCAGCGTGATGCACAGGTAATGCTTGCCGATCTCCCGGGCGCGGATCTTCTCGTTGATCACGCGCAGGGTTTCCGCGTTCTTGGCAGCAAGCACAATGCCGCCCGTATTCCGGTCGATCCGGTTGCACAGAGCGGGTGTAAAGGCATTCTCCTTGCGGGGGTCCCACTCGCCCTTCTGGTAAAGATACGCCTGCACGTGGTGGATCAGCGTGTTCACCTTCTCCGTTTCATCGGCGTGCACCACCAGCCCCGGGCGCTTGTTCAGCAGCATCAGGTTTTCATCCTCATACAGGATGGCGAGCTCCGGGCGAAAGCGGGACAAAAATGCGTCCTCCTGCTCCGTTTGGGCAAAAAATTCATCGCCAATGTACAACTGCACCACGTCGCCCTTCTCCAGCCGCTGATCCCGTTGGGCGCGGCTGCCGTTGCACTTGATGCGTTTGAGACGGATGTACTTCTGCAAAAGCGCCGGCGGCAGCAGCGGCACGGACTTGCCGATGAACCGGTCCAGCCGCTGTCCGGCGTCGTTGGGGCCTGCTGTCAGCTCGCGCACGATGCTCCCTCCTTTCCTGCTGCCCCTTATTCTACCCGAATTTCGAAAAAAGTCAAAATATTTATGAGAAAATGTTTGACATCCGGGACGCCATCCACTATAATATCAGTCGTGTCATTGCGAGGTGTGCTATGCGTTTGAACGTAAACAAGCTGCTGCATACGCCGGGAAGCCGGTCGCCGTTCCACTTTGAAATGGATCTGGGCGAGCTGGAGTTCGGCGGCATGCACCCGGTCTCCCGCCCCGTCGCTGTGGACGGCGTGGTGCGAAACGAGGCGGGCGTGCTGCTTTGTGAGCTGACGGCGCAAACGACGCTTGACGCTGTGTGTGATCGGTGCCTGACCCCCTTCACCCTGCCGAAAACAGTTTCCTACCGCTGTGTGTTGGCGGAGGAAAAGCAGTTTGAGGACAACGACGAGATCGTCGTTCTGGAGCAGGACGAGGTGGATCTTGCGCAGTTGGCGCGCGACGCGTTCATTCTCGACATGGACACGAAGATCCTCTGTTCACCGGACTGCAAGGGTCTTTGCAGTGGCTGCGGCGCCAATTTGAACGTGGAGCCCTGCCGGTGCAAAAAGGAGATCGATCCGCGGCTGCGGAAGCTGGCAAGCCTGCTGGAGCAGGACGAGTGAACAGATCTATCATCAACTACTGCTCAGGCAGTTAAGACCAAGGAGGTGTCAACATGGCAGTCCCGAAAGGAAAAGTATCCAAGCAAAGACGCAATAAGAGACGCAGCTCCGTATGGAAGCTGGCGACTCCCGGTCTGGTGGCATGCCCCAAGTGCGGTGCGCTGCATCTGCCTCACAGAATATGCCCGGAGTGCGGTACCTACAACGGCCGTGAGGTCAAGGTCATCAAGTCCGTGGCCGCAGAGAAGTGATCTGTGTCTTTACAGGGAGGGAAGCTGATCTTCCCTCCCTGCTTTTTTGCCCGTTTTTCCCTGCCGTGCCTTGCTATTTTGCCGGATATCGGCTATAATCAAGGCATCTTTATGTAATAGAGGAACGCCATGAGCACTGTGATCCGTTCGGTCGATCCAAACAGCCCTGCCGAGAGGGCTCATATCGCGCCGGGCGAGCAGCTGCTGGCCATCAACGGCCACACCGTGGCGGACGTGCTGGACTACCGGTATTACGGCTATGACCCCGTGGCTGTGCTGCATCTGCGCCGGCAGGACGGCACGGAGCGCACCGTGCGCCTCCGCAAGGCGGAGGGGCAGGATCTGGGTCTGAATTTCGACACCTATCTGATGGACGAAATGCGCACTTGCGCCAACCACTGCGTCTTCTGCTTCGTGGATCAGATGCCGCCGGGCATGCGCCAAACGCTGTATTTCAAGGACGATGACGCCCGTCTGTCCTTCCTGCTGGGCAACTACATCACTCTGACCAACCTGACCGAGCGGGAGGCTCAGCGCATCATCGATCTGCACGTCTCCCCCATCAATGTGTCCGTGCACGCCACTGATCCGAAGCTCCACTGCGCCATGCTGGGCAACCCGGGCGCGGAGCGGTCGCTGCGCTTCATGCGCTCGTTCGGGCAGGCCGGGATCGAGATGAACGGGCAGATCGTGGTGTGTCCCGGCTGGAACGACGGGGCGGCGCTGCGGCGCACATTGGAGGATCTGATGGACATCGGCTTTCACAGCTGCTCCATCGTGCCGGTGGGCATCACCAAATACCGCGACGGTCTTGCCCCGCTGCATCCGGTGGATCGTGACACCGCCGGCGCCATCATCGACGTGGTGGACGAATACGCTGCCGCGGCGCAAAAGCGCTTCGGCACGCGGATGTTCTTCTCCGCCGACGAGCTGTATCTCCGCGCCGGGCGTCCGCTGCCGCCGGCGGAATACTATGAGGAATTCCGCCAGCTGGAAAACGGCGTGGGCATGCTCCGCTCACTGGAGAGCGAGTTTTTGGCGGCGCTGCCTTATGAGGAGTTGCCGCGCATCCCCTCCCCCTTCACCATCGCCACCGGTCGGGCGGCGGAGCCGTTTTTGCGCGGGCTATTGCAGCAGGCGCAGCGGCAGTTTCCCGGTCTGCAGGGGCAGGTGGTGGGCATTGACAACGATTTTTTCGGCCGAACCATCGACGTGGCGGGTCTGCTGACCGGGCAGGATCTGTCCGCCCAGCTGCAAAAGGTGGAGCTGGGCGAGCGGGTGCTGATCCCCATCCATATGCTGCGCCATGGGGAGACCGTTTTTCTCGACGACTACACCGTGGAGCGGCTGGAGCGGGAGATCGGCTGCCGGGTACAGGTGGTGGGCGCCGACGGCGGCGATCTCGCCGACGCTATGTTTACAGGAGGATAAACCATGTCCAAGCCATTGGTTGCCATCGTGGGCCGTCCCAACGTGGGCAAGTCCATGCTGTTCAATAAGCTGATCGGCCAGCGCCTGTCCATCGTGGAGGACACGCCCGGCGTGACCCGGGACCGGATCTACGGCGAGTGCGAATGGGTGGGACGTAAATTCATGCTGGTGGACACCGGCGGCATCGAGCCGGGCACCGACAGCCAGATCCTGGCCTTCATGCGCCAGCAGGCGCAGATCGCCATCGACAACGCCACCGTGATCGTGCTGGTGACGGACATCAAAAGCGGTCTCACCGCCTCCGATCAGGAGGTGGCCAACATGCTCAAGCGATCCGGAAAGCCCATCGTGCTGGCAGTGAACAAGATGGACGCCACCGGCGCCGTGGACCCGGATTTCTATGAGTTTTACAATCTGGGGCTGGGCGATCCCGTGGCCATCTCCGCCGTGCACGGGCACGGCACCGGCGACCTGCTGGACGCGTGTGTGCAGTATTTCCCGCCGCAGGATGAGGAGGAGGACAGCTCCGACGTGATCCAGGTGGCCATCATCGGCCGCCCCAACGTGGGCAAATCCAGCCTCACCAACCGCATTCTGGGCGAGGAGCGGGTCATCGTCAGCGACGTGGCCGGCACCACACGGGACGCCATCGACAGTTATTTTGAAAACGACAAGGGCAAATACAACTTCATCGACCCCGCCGGCATGCGCAAGAAAGCCAAGGTGGACGACGCCATCGAGAAATACAGCGTTCTGCGTGCCACCATGGCCATTGAGCGCAGCGACGTATGCCTGATCCTCATCGACGCACAAACCGGCGTGACGGAGCAGGACACCAAGGTGGCGGGTCTTGCCCACGAGGCGGGCAAGGCGTGCATTATCGTAGTGAACAAATGGGACGCCGTGGAAAAGGACAGCAAGACCAAGGATCGCATGCGAGAGGACATCCGCCGGGATCTGAGCTACATGACCTATGCCCCCATCGTGATCATCT